>JBIQLF010000030.1:20040-29519 GCA_044464585.1 Thermomicrobia bacterium | reverse complement strand
CAAGACTCACGACCCAAGTCCCGGGCCCAGCTCTAGCCCCAAAGCTCAGTCGACACATACTTGTCTCCGCTATCCGGCGCGACGAAAACGATGACCGCCTGCTCACCGCGATCGGCGCATTCCCGGGCGATCCGCACCGCGCCTGCCAGCGCCGCGCCAGTCGAGATTCCGGTAAAGATGCCTTCCACCCGCGCCAGCTCCCGGGCGAACGCATAGGCATCCTCCGTATCGACGCCCACCTGCACGTCTGGCAACCGGTCGTCATAGATCGACGGCACGATCGCGGTCGGCAAGTGCTTCAGCCCCTCGATTCCGTGGAACGATTCGGCGGGTTGCACACCGGCCAGCACGATCCCTGGTCGACGCTCGCGCAAGAAGCGCCCGGTACCCATCATGGTGCCGGTGGTCCCGAGCCCTGCCACGAAATGGGTCACACGATGACCCGTTTGTTCCCAGATCTCGGGACCGGTCGTTTCGTAATGCGCGCGCGGGTTCGCCGGATTGCTGTACTGATCGGCATAGAACGAGTCGTCCGGTCGTTCGGCGGCCAGCTCGCGCGCCCGCAGAATCGCGCCATTGGACCCCTCGTATGGATCGCTGTAGACGATGCTCGCGCCATACGCATGGAGGATGGATTTCCGTTCGCTGGAAGCGCTTTCCGGAATCACCAATTCCACCGGAAATCCAAGCGCCGCCCCCAGCATGGCATAGGCGATCCCGGTATTGCCGGAGGTGGCATCGAGCAGTTTGCGCCCGTTCCCCAGCCGGCCGGATGCGAGCCCATCCCGTACGATCGCCAGCGCGGGCCGGTCCTTGACCGAACCGCCTGGATTCGCCCATTCCGCCTTGAGCCAAAGCTCGATCGACGCCGGCAATCCGATCCGCTCCGCAAAACGGCCCAACCCCAGCAACGGCGTATGGCCGATCGCCTGTACCACGGCCGGTTCGCCGCCGGTCGCTCCCCCGAATACCGGCGCCGAATCGATCTGTCCTCGTTTCGTCACCACTACCGGTATCCCTGCTGCGGAAACGAACCCGAATTCCTGAGTTCGTCATCGACTACTGTACCTAATTGTCGCACGAGTCGGTTACGGATGATAAGCGTGTGAGGGAACGGTCGTGGTCCCCCACGCTTGTATCCAGCGAGTATGCACCGCTACTATTGCACCGTCACAAATTCAAATCGTTGCCACGAAACACTTCCGATCTAGCAGGGGCAGCACGCTATGGACAACCGGCGGTTCGACGGACTCGCAAAGGCGCTCGCAAGCGGCAGCCGCCGTTCGGTTCTGAAGGGGCTGCTCGGTTTGGGCGGCGCGATCGCGCTCGACCACGCCCCCGCCGCCCAGGCGGCTCGCCGTCCCACCCCCGCGCCCAAACCGGTCTCCTGTCCCGGACGGCAAGTCTGGGACGGCGCTCGATGCGGCTGTCCAACGGGATTTGATTGCGGTCCCGATTGCTGCGAGTCGCCCGAACAATGCTGCGACAATGCATGTTGCCCGGCTGACTCCGTCTGCATCTCCGAAGAACAATGTTGTCCGGCGCAACAGGTCTGCCCAGACTATCCTGGCGGTCCCTGCTGTCCGGATGGGCTGCGCTGCTGCCCTGGCGGCGATGCCTGTTTCGACCCAGGTGGCGGCTGTTGTAGCGACGCTGATTGCCCATCCGATTCCTGCAATTCGGGCTCCTGTCAAGACAACAGCTGCGTGTATCAGCGTCTCCCCGATGGAACCGATTGCGGTGATTGCGCCGCCTGCCAGGGTGGCGCCTGCACCCGCACCTGCGAGGGTGGAACTTGCTGCACCGGCGACGATGAATGCGTCGATCTCATGACTGGCGGGTGCTGTGACGAGAGCGATTGCCCATCCGACGCGTGCAATCCAGCGGTTTGTGAACATCACCAATGCCAGGTTGGCGGCTCTGAAGCGTGTCACACGATAACCGGAAACGTCTGCTGCGACGATGGAGAGCATTGCGCTGAGTTCGCCGTCGTGCAGGGTGTATCCCTTGGAGCATGTTGCCCGAGTGGCGCTTCTGCCTGTCTGACTCTCGACGGATTGGTCCCGACGCCGGTTTGCTGCGCAAGCGGAACCCACTGTATTGCAACGGGCGAGATCACCGAGGACCTGTCATCCGGAATATGTTGCTCGGATGAATCCGCCATCTGCAGGACGGCCAGCAACAGTACCGTCTGCTGCGAGAGCGGAACCCACTGCGTCCAGCTCGGAACCGTCGATCAAACGTCATTCGGAACCTGCTGCGCGGAGGACAGCGACGCGTGCCTCATCTGGGCAAGCGATTCCGTGACCGGCGTCTGTTGCGGCGCTGGCACCCAATGCTCCGTAGTCGATCAACTGGAAAGCGAACAGTTCTCGATCGGCGCGTGTTGCGAAGACCCGGCGGCGGCTTGCGTGATCGTTGAAGGCGGAGCGATGAACTCCGTCTGCTGCGAGAGCGGCACCCAATGCAATATGCTCTCCGGTGGACCATTTGGCGCGTGCTGCCCGAGCGGCCAGACCGTCTGTGAAACCTCGAACGGTCCGGTCTGCTGCACTCCGGCGTAGACCGGTCATGCCGGCATGGAGAAATCCACCGGTGGATTTCTCCGGAAAGGATCGCGCCCCGGCAACTTGCCTCTGCGTGCCTTCTTTCCATGCATTATGATGGGCCGGCAGACAAACACTGCCCACTCAGCATAGTGTCTCGCGCAAACCAAAGAATTTGGGAAGGATATTCATGGACGATCGACGGTTTGACGTGCTCGCGAAAGCACTGGCCAATGGCAGTTCCCGCCGGTCGGTCATCAAAGGATTTCTCGGTCTTGGGGGTGCATTGACGACGACCACGCTGCTCGGCAGCACCAGGGTCGACGCCGCTCGGCGCCCGGCGCCGGCGCCCAAACCAGTCACCTGTCCTGGGCAGCAGATCTGGGATGGCGACCAATGTGTTTGTCCCTCCGGCTATGGTTGCGGACCGGATTGTTGCACCACCGCCGAACAATGCTGCGATAACGCATGTTGTCCGGATGGCGCTGTCTGCGTCGCCGAAGAACGTTGCTGCCCCGCGGCGCAGGCCTGCCCCAACGCCCCCGATGGCCCCTGTTGCCCGGATGGGTTGCTCTGCTGCCCCGGCGGTGACTCCTGTTACGATCCGAACGGCGGTTGTTGTGTCGATACCGATTGCGCGGGCGATAGCTGCAACGCCGGTGTTTGCCGGGACAATTGGTGTGCGCTCGAATCATTCGCCGATGGCGTCGATTGCGGTGATTGCCTGGCTTGTCAGGATGGCATGTGCACCTCCACCTGCGCGGAAGGCGAGCTTTGTTGCGCCGACGACGATCGTTGCATCGATCCAACGAGTGGCGGTTGTTGTCACGATGTCGATTGCCCCACTGTGGATTGCGCTCCCGGCGTGTGTCTCGATCATCAATGCGGAACGGGCGAACCGGTCTATTGTCAAACCGACGACGGACCCGTTTGCTGTTCCGAGGGCACTCGATGTGTTGCGGTTGCCAATGAAACAGGCGGTACATCCGAGATTTGTTGCACTGATGAATCAGCCGCTTGTCTCACCTTGGTGGGCGGCGTTCCCACGGCCGTTTGTTGCGAGAGCGGCACGCAATGCTATGAGGCAGTGAACAACGAAGGAATTTCGTACGGGGTGTGCTGCGCGAACGCGGAGGCCGCCTGCTTCAACTATGAGGGAAACACACCAGTCACGTTTTGCTGCGATGGCGGCTTGCAGTGCTCGGTTGCGACCGAGTTTTTCGGCAATCTGCCGCTGGGGATGTGTTGCGCACCGGAAAGCACCGCTTGCCTGACTAATGAAGGAGCAGTCTGCTGTCCGAGTGGGACCCAATGCTACGAAGTCGGCAACATACTCGGGACGTCATACGGGGTTTGTTGCTCGAGTCCAGAGGCCGCTTGCAACGTCGTCATAGACGGGCAACCAACCGGGATCTGCTGCGAGAGCGGGTCGTCATGTCATATCGTTGGATCACTGGGCGGGGTTTTAGCGATCGGGATATGTTGCGCAGACGGACTCGATGCCTGTACGACCACCGGTGGAGTGATCTGCTGCGAGTCCGGGGCGCAATGCGTTCCGCTTCTCCCAACGACATCGGGACCGGTTGGAACCTGTTGCGCAAATCCGGCGGATGCCTGTCTCACCATGACGGACGGTGATCTCCAGGGAGTTTGCTGTGCGGCCGGAACGCAATGCTACGAGGTATACAACGAGGTCAGTCTTGGACTCGAATTCTCGTTAGGAGCATGTTGCGCAAACGAAGCCGATGCGTGTTACACGGGGACTAGTAGCGTCTGTTGTGGCGCGAACCAGGTTTGTGATCCCGGCAATGGGTGCGTTCCCATATCGTCGTAGGCACATTTCCCATCACAACCGAACCGGTTCGACAACCGTCGTGTCGCCCTGCCGGGAGTTCGCGTCCGTTCCCGCACGATCAGATGGAATTGCCGTTTCAGCTTGCGAGCAGATTATTTCCCGCGTTACGATATTAGCTGCATAAATAAAAACAAGCTTCCCAGTGATTTGGGGCAGCGCAGGCGACGGACTGGGGAGAAGGCGCATGGACGATCGGCGATTCGATGTTCTCACGAAAGCACTCGCTGGCGGTAGCTCGCGCCGTTCGATCCTCAAAGGACTCCTTGGTTTCGGCGGTGCGTTGACTACTGCCGGGGTCGTCGGTGTCGATGCCGCTCGTCGCCCTGCTCCCACACCCAAACCCGTTTCCTGTCCCGGACAGCAATTTTGGGATGGCGCCGAATGCGTCTGTCCCAACGATTTGTTCGAATGCGGTCCCGACTGTTGCGGATCTTCCGAACAATGTTGTGACAACGCCTGTTGTCCTTATGGCTCGGTCTGTATCGCCGAAGAACAGTGTTGTCCGGTGGGTCGAGTATGCCCCTCCTATCCCAGCGGTTCGTGCTGTCCGAACGGGACGCTCTGCTGTCCGAGCGGCGATTCCTGTTTCGATCCGGCTGGTGGATGTTGCGATACCAGCGACTGCCCCACCGACGACTGCAACCCGGTCTCGTGCGAGAACAACGTTTGTGTGTACCAACCACTTACCGATGGCACCGATTGCGGCGACTGTGCCGCCTGCTCAGGTGGCGTGTGTGTGTCCACGTGCAACGGGACTTGTTGCCCCGCGGACGATGCCTGTGTCGACCTCGCCAATGGGGGTTGTTGCTCGGTCGATGATTGCCCAGCTCGAGATTGCCATTCGGTAACTTGCGAGGAACATATCTGCGTCTACCAGTCGTTTGCCGACGGAACCGACTGCGGAGATTGCCAGGAGTGCACTGGCGGCGCCTGCACCTACCAGTGCGCTACTGGAGAAACGTGTTGCACCGGGACCGATACCTGCGTCGATCTGGAGAACGGCGGGTGTTGCGGCGACGCCGATTGTCCCCCCGATCCTGCCCCGTGTGTGGCAACATGCTCGGACCACCAGTGCAGACCCTCCGATTCCGTCGCCTGTGAGACCCTCGATGGCGGGGTGTGTTGTGCGTACGGCGAGACGTGCGCACCGTTCAGCGCTGCCGGGCAATCCGCGAACTTCTGTTGTGAGCCAGCCACGACTCCCTGTTTCGATGGCGCGTCGGTTGATGTCGTGTGCTGCGGCGGTTCCAATTCTTGCCAGGATTTGACGATCACAACGACAGGCGACAACTGGCTGTGCCAGTCGAATCCAGCATTGTGCCAGCAGCTATGCGCCGAGTATCCAGAATTTTGCCAGACACTCACCTTCCCGATTTGCTGTCCGGGCGATACCGAAGTGTGTTACGGCCCAAATGTGGCCGCGAGCATGTGTTGCGGGGTTGGACAAACGTGCAATCAGGTAACAACTGGCGGCCTCACGGTCGGCCAATGCTGCGATACCGGAACCGAGGGCTGTTACGACTTCGCCGGTTCGGGCGGTGCGCTAACCTGTTGCGGCGCTGGCGAAGCATGCAAAACCAATAGTGAAGCTGGACAGGAAATACAAGCGTGCTGTCCGGCATCTGCAGATTTCTGCAGAGACTCGACCGGCAACAATTGGGCTTGTTGCGGTCAAGGGAACACATGCAAGCCCGTGACCAGTGGCAACGTCACCGTCGAATATTGTTGTCCCAGTAATGCAGAAGCATGTTTCCAACCGGGAATGAGTTCGTTTTGCTGTGCCGTGGGCCAGACCTGTCAGCAACTGGATTACCAGGGTGTTGCGTTCGGCCAGTGTTGCGATTCTGGCACCCAAGCGTGCGCCGTGAATACGCCTGCGAAAGCGGGGGACGTGGTTTGTTGCGGTTCGGGGAAAGAGTGTCGAACGACCACCATCAACGGCATAGATTACTCCGATTGTTGCCCGGCAACTGAGGGGTTCTGCATGGACCCAACAGGACTGGACGTCATCTGCTGCGGGAATGGTTCGACCTGCCAGACAACAACCGGCGACATCATCGTAGAGATTTGCTGCCCCAGCAACACGAAACCGTGTCTGGAACCCGGTCGTGAATCGTATTGCTGCCCTGTTTGATTGGTACGCAAGCGGCGGATGGCTCCAGAATCGAGGTGGCAGCTCCAGTCTCGCCACCTGAAGATGCGTCCGCGACAGTCCGAGAATTCGAATACGCTGGAGGCTCGAATCCTGGGCGCCCGTCGGAAGACGGACAGCGACGGCGGGCCCTGACGACAATAGCTCACTTGCGATCGGCGAACGTTCCCCGTACCGTTATGCCAGAAACAACCGGTCGATTTCGGCGCAATCGAGGAGCAAATGAATTGTCGATCAAAGGAGCTCGCAAAGTCATCGTCACCTGCGCGGTCACTGGCGCGGTGCATGTTCCCTCGCAGTCCGACTATCTGCCGGTGACCCCGGACCAGATCGCCGATGCCGCCATCGGCGCGGCCGAAGCGGGCGCGGCTATTGTCCATCTGCATGCCCGCAATCCGGAAACTGGAGAACCCACTCCTTCACCCGATCAATATCTAGCATTCGTTCCCGAAATCAAGGAACGCTGCAATGCCATCGTCAATATCACCACGGGCGGCGGACAGGGAATGACCCTCGAAGAGCGTACCGCCGCCGCCCGTCGGCTTTCGCCCGAGATGTGCTCGCTCAACATGGGATCGATGAACTTCGCCCGGTACCAAATGGCGTCCCGGATCAGGGAATACAAATACGATTGGGAAGCAGCCAATCTGGAAGCCTCCCGCGATTACATCTTCCGCAATACCTGGGCCGATATCGAGAGAATCCTGAAAGATCTTGGCGAAGGCCATGGCATCCGCTTCGAATTCGAGTGCTATGACGTCGGCCATCTCTACAACCTGGCTCATTTCGTCGATCGCGGGTTGATCCGACCGCCCTTCTTCGTGCAAACCATCTTCGGTATCCTCGGTGGCATTGGCACCGATCCTGAAGATTTGATGCACATGAAACGCACCGCCGACCGGCTCTTCGGCGACGATTACGTCTGGTCGGTGCTCGGCGGCGGGCGGCATCAATTCAATCTGGTCACCATGGGCGCGATCATGGGCAGCAATGTCCGGGTCGGTCTGGAAGACAATCTCTATCTCGGCAAGGGCGAGCTGGCCGAAAGCAACGCCGACCAGGTCGCCAAGATCGTCCGCATCCTGAAAGAGCTCTCGCTCGATATCGCCACACCCGACGATGCCCGCGAGATGCTTCACACGAAAGGCGTGCAGAACGTCGCGTTCTGATCGGACGGCACGACCATGGGGCTGGACCGCGTTTTCTCGTTGCTTCAGTTCGGCGGTGAACCACAGCTCGCTGCCAATCCAGATGTGGTCATCCCCAAAAGGCTTTCCCGCGATGGCGGCAGCGCATGGGTGCCGCCAGGGGAACAGGTCGAAATAGCCGGTCGTACGATCGATGGCATGGTCTATGTCGGCGCGTCTCTCGGATGTGTCGCTCGCTGGCGACACGAACTCGAACCCGCGCTGATCGTCCCCAGGGCGCCAGTCGGCAACGCCAAGAGAACCGGCACGGACCAAGCATATTCAGCCTATTGGCCGTCATATGCGACGATGCGTCCTGATTCGCGAGCGGCGTATCTCGACTGGCTCGCCGCCGGCCGCCCCGCTGGCGCCGAATCCCGCTTTGTGAACCTCTTCATCGCCGGTCTCGAACGCCGCATCGTTCACGACGCCCTGGAGGACGAGACCGCTCGGACCGAGATTCCGAGTCTGCTGCGGGAAATCGAGCGGCTTTCCGATCTCTACGCGGACGACGAGTCGTTCGCCCCACGAGCGGCGGAGCTTCTCTTTGCCATCCGGCTCATGCAGGGCGAACCGATCGACGATTCGTTCGAACCGCCCTACATACCAGGGAGTTGGGAATTACCGCTCTCGTTGCGCGTCGCGCTGGGGACATTCGTGGCAAACGGCGCGCCGATTCCACCGAAATGGGCATTCAGTTGGTATCTCTGCCACCGGCGTACCCGCTTGCGCGTGGCCGCATGGCGTTGTCCCTATGAATTCCAGGAACTCTTCGAACTGGGCTATCGTCATCGGTTCGGCGAAGGCATGATCATCCCCCGGCCAAAGGGCCGTATCGAGTCCTACATCTACTACCCGTCGAATCCGGGCTTCGGCGCCGGTGTGCGGATATCGCTGCACGATCTTCCGGATATCGCTCGTCTGCAAAAGCCATTGACGCAATTCACGATCCTCGGGAACGATGCGATGCACGAGCTCGCCGGATACAGCCGGGCGATCGGTGCGGGCTGGCCTCCCGATTCAGCCGCCGCACTCGCCACCTTTCCGGCCCGGCTGGGAGGTCTCGATGACATTCCCGCGATCGTCGGCTTGAGAGCGTTCCTCGATCGCTCGCTCGGCGATCGCGAGATCGGCGAGATCGACGTTGCCGACCTGCTCGCTCACTTTCCCGAATACGGCTCGCCCCCATCGGGCACGCAAACCCGCGCCATGGGCAATCTCCTGCACCGGCTCGGATTCGGAGTGGAACCAAACCCGGCCACGGCCAGGCCAGCCTTCGTTTCCTCGAAATCAATCGTGCTGTTCCGCATCGATCCAGCATCGACCAACCCCGCCGAACGCGATCTCACCGCGCCAACCGCGCTCGTCGCTCTTGGCCGCTTCGTCGCAAGCGAGCGAAACTCGACCCAGCCCGGCGAGCTGGACCGTCTCGTCTCATTCAGCGAACGGCTCTTCGATCTCACGCCCGCCGATGTCGCTCGCCTGCGAGCCCACATACGCTGGACCAGCACGCATCCCGCATCGCTGAACGGTCTGCGCAAGCCACTTCAGCAACTCGCTCCCGACCAGGCAAATGCCGCGGCCAGCTATCTCTTGTCCATCGGTGAATCGGCGGGACCGATCGGCGCGGCGGACATTCGCATGTTCGGGCGGGTCTACACGACCCTCGGGCTGAACCCGCATCAGGTGCATTCCGATCTGCACACGCGCTCGACCACGCACTCATCGGCCACCGGCAA
>JBIQLF010000030.1:3106-19940 GCA_044464585.1 Thermomicrobia bacterium | reverse complement strand
CCAGCGCTCTCCCTGGACGAGCGACGCATCCAGGCGGTTCGCGAGGAAACCGCCGTGATCGCGGGCGTCCTCCATGCCGTTTTCGAACATGCCGGACCAGCAAACGAATCTGTCGCGCCGGCCGCCCAATCCGGCTTGGGCACTGCGTCCGATCGGTACGAGCATTTCCTCCAGCGGATCGCAGACCGTCGCCACTGGCCAGCGCCAGCGCTTCGATCGCTCGCCGGTTCGTTTGGATTGCCGCTGGCTGGCGCGATCGAAACGCTCAACGATCGCGCTGCCGAGCTCGGTCTCGATCCGCTGATCGAATGCGACGACGAAATCTGCGATGTCGATCGATCGGTCCTGGCCAGCCTCCTGGCGAATCGCTGAACCCCAGGTCCAATCTTTCATTCCGAACGGAGAAGCGGCACACTTGCGACCATGAGCCCACATCCTTCTCCATCCCTCGCCGGCCCGATGAGCGACCAGACTCGACTCGACCAAAGCCGTCTGGCTTGGGTTCCCGCGGGCGCCCCCATCGAGATTCATGGGCGCAGCATCACCTGCGGCATGATCTACGCGGGAGCGCGCATCGCCGGGATACAGCCGACGGTGCCCGTGGAACCTGCTCTGATCGACCCAAAGCTCAAAATCACGTCCAATTCGTTCGTCCGTCCGCGATACGATCAGTGGGGTTCGCCCGCATATAACAAGCTCTCGCCGACCGAGCGCGCGGCCTATCTCGATTGGCTGGAAGCAGGCCGCCCGGACGGCGCCACCATCCAGTTTCTCCTGCTTTTCTACTATGGGCTCGAACGCCGCCTCCTGTTCGACGCCCGCCACGATGCGACCGCTCGCCAGGAAACCCCCATGCTGCTCGCCGAGCTCGACCGGCTGCGGCACGGTTTTCACGGACACAGTCTTCTCGAGCTGCGCACCGCCATGGACGACCTGCCGATCGCAACCAGGGCCGTGCAACCCGGTTTCGACCCCACCGAGCTCGACCCGCCCAGCATCACTGGCTACTCGCCGAAATTGCCACTTGCCCTCCGGCTCGCGCTCGGATGGTTTGCCGCCCGAGAGGAACCGCTCCCGCCGAAATGGGCCCTGAGCTGGGCGATCTGTTCGCCCGGTCTGAATCGGTCGACCGTCGAACGCCGTTGCCCGGAGGAGTTCGCCCGGTTTTTCGAACGCGAATATCACCGTCTCTTTGGTGAAGGAATCCGAATTCGCCCCGACCCCCAAGCCGGCAATCTCCTTTTCCCCGCGCTCAGTCCCAGTTTCCAGCGCACGATGCATGTTGGGGATCGCATCGTTCCGAACATTGGCGCCATCGGCCCCGGCCAGCGCCGGCTGATCGACCTCATCGACCGAATCTCTGCCGAGCTCCAGCCATTCGCCCAGGCGAACCCGTCTCGTGGCAATCAGCCCGCTCTCACCGCGTACGCATTTCTTCCGGAATCGATGGGACCGCTGGCGGACCAACCGCGCATGAGGCCCTTGCTCGACACGATCACCGCGGCGCTGGGCCACGAAGCCGCGGTATCGATCGAAAAATCGCGCCTGCTGGCCGAATTCGGTGAATTCGACGTGGGAATCGCCCCAAGGGAAGCGGAGGCGCTTTCGCTCCTCTTCGAGCGGATCGGATACGGAATCGAACCCGATCCGGCAACGATGAGATCCGCATTCCAGCGAGCGGAGTCCGTGGGACTCTATCGGCGTGAATACGGCCCGAACCCCTACTACGCCAACCGCGATCGATCGTGGCAATTGGCGCTGCTGGATCTCTGGTCGTATATCGCGGCGGCTGGTGGGCCGATTGCCACGGAGACCGCTCATGCGGTGACCGATATCGTCGCTGCGCTCGAAGACGTGGAACCGTTCGAGCTCCACCGGCTCCGGGCACACGCGCTTTGGCTGAGCCATCATCCCGCCACGTTGAGCGAGGCTCGTCGCCGATACCTGGCAGCCAGAACGGCGCCCGCTGACGAAACAGCGCTGGTGCTGACCACGCTTGCATCGATCGATTCCGCATTGCCGCCGCGCCGAATCAGGGCACTGCACAAGGTATACGCCTTGCTCGGTCTGAGCGAGGAACGCCTTCATGGAAACCTGCATCGAATCGCCACACGCCAGCGCCCGCCCACACAGATCATCGAGCGCGCATATGCCGCCGGATTCGGCATCCCCGCTCCTCCCGATCCTCATGCCGTCCGGCTCGATGCCGCGCGCGTCGCGGCTGTACGCGAGGAAACCGATTCGATTGCCAGTGTGCTGTCCGATATCTTCACCGCCGGTGAATCATTCGAAATCCGCGAGCTGGTTCCCGAAAACCGGCCGGAGCGAGACGATCCGCACACCCATCTCATCGCGCTGCTGAGAGAACGGCCCCGATGGCGGATGAGCGAGCTCTCCGCGCTGGCGTCGTCGCTCGGCATGATGGCCTCCGGCGCTATCGAAACGATCAACGACCGCGCCGCCGCCCGTGACCTCGAACCTGCGCTGGAATGCGATGATGAATACTGCGATTGTTACGAACCGACCTTGAAGGAACTCCTTGCCCATGACTGAACGCGCGATCCGCCCCCGCGACCGGGACGCCATTCTGCAATCGCTCTCGGCGGGCGTCGTCCCCCGTCGGGGACTGCAATATATCCAGGTGGGCCGCGCCGGCGAAGTCAAAGCCCTGCTGCAAGATCTCGATCGGGTTGCCGGCGGCGGCAGCGCGATCCGCTTCGTCATCGGGGAATACGGCAGCGGCAAGACCTTCTTCCTGCAGCTCATCCGCATGGCGGCGCTGGAAAAGAACCTCGTCACCATGCATGCCGATTTCAATCCCGACCGCCGGTTGCACGGTTCGCAGGGACAGGCGCGCAGTCTCTATGCCGAGCTCACCCGCAATATGGCCACCCGCTCCAGTCCCGAGGGCAGTGCGATCGGCGCGGTGGTCGAGAAATTCGTCTCCTCGGCGATGGATGCCGCGCGCCAAAACGACACCAATGTCCCGGCGGAGATGCGCCGTCGCCTGGCGAGTCTTTCCGAGCTCGTCGGCGGATTCGACTTCGCCCATGTCATCGAGGCCTATTGGCGCGGCTTTCAGGAAGGCAATGCCGATCTGCAGGCAGCGGCGATCCGCTGGCTGCGTGGCGAATATTCGACCAAAACCGAGGCTCGGCAAGATCTCGGAGTCCGGGCCATCGTCGATGACGCGAACATATACGACCAGATCAAACTGCTCGCCCGCTTCATCGTATTGGCGGGCTATTCCGGGCTTTATGTCGTGCTGGATGAGGCGGTCAATCTCTACAAGCTCACCAGCACCCAGGCGCGGACCAGCAACTACGAGCAGCTCCTCCGAATCGTCAACGATGCGCTGCAGGGGAATGTCGAGCATCTTGGATTCATGATCGCTGGCACACCGGAATTCTTGACCGATACCCGCCGGGGCGTGTACAGCTACGAGGCACTGCAATCGCGACTCTCGGAAAATCGCTTTCTCGGAATGGGATTGACCGACTATTCGGGACCGGTCATTCGTCTCGCCAGTCTGACCCCGGAAGAGCTCTTCGTGCTGCTGACCCGGCTGCTGGTTGTCTACGGTCCGGACGAAACAGGCAAGCCACTCCTGCCGGATGAGGCGATCACCGCGTTCATGCGCCACAGCTCGGAGCGGATCGGCGCCGAGTATTTCCGGACGCCGCGCACCACCATCCGCGCCTTCGTGCAATTGCTGGCGGTTCTGCAACAAAACCCCGGCACGAGATGGACCGACATCATCAGCACCATTCCGGTCGAACCCGACGCGGATGCCGGCGCGGCCGCCTCTGAACCCGCTGGCGGCGAAGACGAGCTCGCTTCGTTCCGGCTGTGATAATCGCATCGCGGCCCGCATCGGGTCTCCCGGGTCCCACCAGAATGCGCAACCAGCGAATGGTGATATGAGCAGCTCGGCCGCATTTGCGCAACTCAGCCGCCCGATGCAACGATGGATCTGGGATCAGGGCTGGACCGAGCTGCGCGATATCCAGGAAGCCGCCGTTGCGCCCATCCTCGCCCGGAACGATCTGATCGTCTCGGCGGCGACTGCCTCCGGCAAAACCGAGGCTGCCTTTCTGCCGATCCTCACCGCCGTCGGACCGGTTGCCGCCACCGAACTGGCGGTTCTTTGCATTTCACCGCTCAAGGCGCTGATCAACGACCAGGAACCGCGTATCCGCTCCATGGCTGAACGCATCGACGCCAGCGTTACACCCTGGCACGGCGACATTGGGGCATCTCGCAAAACAAAGCTACGCCGCGACCCCGCTGGTGTGCTGCTCATCACCCCTGAATCGCTGGAGGCGATGTTCGTGCTCCGCGGCTCCACCATTCCGGCATTCTTCCAGCATCTCCAGTACATCGTGATCGATGAGCTGCACGCTTTCATTGGAAACGAACGCGGCCGGCAGGTGCAATCGCTGCTGAACCGTATCGAGCTCGCCACCCGCAACCGCATCCCCCGCATCGGTCTTTCGGCCACCCTGGGCGATCTGCGGCTGGCCGCCGAATTCTTGCGACCGGACGAACCAACTGCTGTGCGCCTGATCGCATCGGATGCCTCCTATCGCCCGGTTCGGCTCCAGCTACGCGGCTATGAAACCCCGCTCCCCGGCGACCCCACGGAAGCCGCCGGACAAGACGATCCGCTCGTGCGCGATCTCTACGAGCTCCACAAAGGCGCCACCAATCTCATCTTCGCCAACTCGAGAATGAACGTCGAGCGCTCTACCGATGCGCTCGCCCGCTGTTGCGCCACCGACCGGAGACCCAACGAATTCCTGGCTCATCATGGCAATCTCTCCCGGGAACTGCGACTCGATGCCGAAGAACGACTCCAGAGCGGGCGTCCGACCACGGCAATCGCCACCTCCACCCTCGAGCTCGGGATCGATATCGGCACGATCGACGCGGTCGCCCAGATTGGAGTGCCTCCGTCGGTTTCCTCGCTCAAACAACGACTGGGACGTTCGGGGCGGCGCGGAGAAGCACCGTCGATCGTGCGCATTTTCGTAGAGGAAGAAGCACTCCGGCCCGATTCCGATCTGCGCACCGAATTGCGGGCCGATCTGATCCAGGCGATGGCCACGGTCGAGCTGCTGATCCACCGCTGGATCGAACCGCCGCTTGGCAGTGCCCTTCACCTATCGACGCTCGTGCAGCAAATCCTCTCGCTCATTGCCGAGCATGGGGGCGTCACCGCCGCCAGGGCATTTCACGCACTCTGCCTCAGCGGCCCATTCGGAACCGTGGGCGAAACGCTCTTCATCGCCATATTGCGCGATCTCGGCGATGCCCGGCTGATCGAGCAGATGTCCGACGGGACTCTGGTGCTCGGACCGGAGGGAGAACGGATCGTCGAGCGTTTCGATTTCTACGCGGCCTTCACCACCGCCGCCGAATGGCGCCTGGTCGCGGCCGCTCGCACGCTGGGCACCCTGCCGATCTCGTTTCCGCTCATCGTGGGGAACTATCTGATCTTCGGCGGCCGGCGCTGGGAGATCGTGAAGGTCGACAACGGTCGCTGGGAGGTGCATCTCCAACCCGCCGGCGGGGGCCGCGCCCCCCAGTTCGGTGGGGAGCCCCTTCCGGTCCACGACACCGTGATCGAGGAAATGCACCGCATCTATCTGGACGATGCCGAACCGCGCTATCTCGACGCAACCGCACTCCGGCTTCTGCAGCAGGGACGCGCCGGATTCGGACGTTATCGACTGGGCACCCGGCGCGCAATCCAGATCGATCGCACCACGATCCTCTTTCCCTGGCGCGGCGACCGGGTGATGAATGCGCTTCTGCTTCGATTGCGCGCCCATGACATCAAGGCAATGCGCACGTCACTCTATCTGGCGCTGCCGAAGACATCGCTGCCAGCACTGGGGCGCGTGCTCGACCAGATCGCCTCGCGCGATTCGACCGACCCCATGCCCTTGTTGCCATTCGTCGAGAATCTGGCACTGGAAAAGCACCATGTCCATCTCGGCCCCGAACGCTTGATGGCTGACTTTGCGTCGTCCCAGCTCGATCTCCCCGGTGCAAATGCGGTCGCTGCCGAGCTGGCCGATTCCCTGCGAGCAACCATGCTGCTCGACCGGGCCCATTCGAAGCTCACGTAATCGAATCTCGAACGGGGTCATCACCTCCGGCGGCGATCGAGCCCGCTCGTTCGGCCACCTGCCGAAACGCGCCGAACAACTGGACGGGGCGACGGATTTCGAAGCGGCACCCCGCGAACAGCAAATTCAGCGCAACATCCATCAGATCGTCCGAACCGCGCTTCAATACCGTCCCGTCCCCGTCCTCGGTGAATTCCGCATAGGCCACCGGAAATCGTCGCAGGGCATCATCGACCGAGAGATCGAGCCAAATCTCCACCGTCCAATCATTGGCGGCATGGGCCAGACTCCGATAGACGAATTCCGTCATATCGAACTGCAACGGGGGTTCGAAGGTCTCTCGTTCGAGCTCGATGCTGGCGATCCGGTCGACCCGGAAGAGCCGCTGCCCCCGGCGCAAGGTGCAATACGCTCCCAGAAACCAACGGCTGTTGTGCAACATCACCCCATACGGCGCGATGGTGCGCACCGTCGCGCGGCCATCCTGCCGCCGGTACGCGATGCGCGCGCAGCGATGCTCGTAGATCGCCATCGCCAGGGTCGAGAGAATCCCCGAATCGGCATCCACCGTGCGGCGGGGACGTTCCAGCACCATCGCCGCCCGCACCGCGTTCACCTGCTCACGCAAATGCAGCGGCAAGACCCGTTCCAATTTGGCCTTGGCGCCCTCGGCTGCCGGGGCGATCGTTCCCAAACCGATCGCACCCAATGCATCGAGTCCGATGCTGACCGCCAGCGCTTCTCCCGCATCGAACATCAGCGGCGGGATCCGAAACCCGGGTTTGAGCCGGTAATAGCCGCCCGGTCCCCGCACCGATTCCACCGGCACACCCAAATCCTGCAAGCGCACGATATACCGTTGCACCGTCCGGTCGCTGACCTCCAGATGCTCGGCCAGCTCCTTTCCGGTCACACGTTCGCGGGCTTGCAGAAACTCGAGCACGGTAAGCACCCGCATCGATGGGTCGTACATTTGATCTATTTCCCCGAGAAAGCCGACACGTTCTGACGGGTATCAACGATAGGATAGAACCATCTTCCGATCGTTGCCGGCGACCGGAAGCAACGCCCCCGCAATGGGCCGGAAGCGCCCCCCGAACCGCTTCGACATGCGCGCCGGACTCATCCCCGGCGGACCATCGAGGAAGGATGCCAATGCAACACGGAATGCACCTCGCCATCGATACACTCAGAACCGAGCGCGACCTGCAGGATCGGGCGTTGAAGTACCACTATCTCGTCGCCGGTGAGCAGATTCGCCGGGATCGCATCTCACTCCGCGATCGCGTCGTTGCTGCCCTGCGATTGCACCGTCCAACCCGCACGTTCTCACCGCACGCTCGCGGTATCTGACCGATTTCCTGTCCCGGCCGGACGCGTTGGGCGTACCCGGCCATTGCACCCGATCCGCCGTACCCGGTCCGGACATTGCCTCTCTCATCTGGGCGGACCGATTCCCTTCCTTTCCGCAACGGCGCGCCCCCGCGCGAACCGGGCGGAGGAAGGGGTGGTACGGGGATTCGCCGCGCAGGTGACGTCACCGCCGGCCTCCCGCCTTCAGAACCGCACCGCCCGCAAGGCAGCGATCGACAGCAACAGAATGAGCGCAATCGAGATCATCAGCAGGGCGATCGCCTTTCCCCATCCCGTCGCCAACGCTGCCCGCGCCGCCACGATGGACGCGACCAATGTCCAAACCAACCCAATGCCCCCCAACACCGAACCAGCCGCGGGAACCGCTTCCAGGAACGCGAACACGATCAACGGCGCATTGGCAAAACCGAGCGGCGCGGCGATCGCACGCCATCCATGTGGATGCGACGCAAAGCGATTCCAGAGCAGCCAGATGATCGTGACCTGGGCCGCCCAGACGATCAGACCCCACCCGCCATCGAGGATACCCCCGGCCAACGCCGCCGCGGTATCGCTCTCCCGGGTGACTGGATAGCTGTTCCAATCGACATCGACGGTCAAGCCGGGCGATCTGCCCGTCAGCAGAAAGACGATAGCGCTCGCCAGCGAAGAAAGCAGAATGACGGCGACAGCCTGCGCCAGCGCATCGGGAGCCCCGGAAATCTCCCGGTAGGTCGCGCCATTCAGCCGCATCGCTCCCACGATGCGCCGTCCAAATGCTGCCCATCCCCGGGTGAAATCTCCGTTCATTCTGTGCGGGCTAGGTGACGGCAATCAGCGCCAGCACGCAAATACATCCGAGAACCGTCACGACAGCCACGACCGCCAGCGCAGACACCACGATGATTCCGAACGCGCGCCATTTACTGACATGGAATGTCTCGCTCAGCGCGACGATCTGGGCGGCAAATGCCCAGATCGAACCAATGCCAGCAGCGAGCGGGCCAAGCAAGGGGATCGGATTGAAAAGAGAAAGCACACTTGGCGCGGCCGCGAACCCGATCGGCCGGGCAACCTCTTGCCATTGGATCCCCACTTCCTGCGAACCGAGCAGGCGGATGGCCACGAAACGGTAGATCAGCGCGATCAACACCCACACGATGAGCGAGAAGAGGATATTCAGGGCGCCCGCCGCGATCCCCGCGATGAGCGAACCACCCACGTTATAGGTGCGGTCGTCGATGGTAAAGGTCTGGTCTCGATTGACGAAATACGCCCCGATGCCGGACGCGAAACCACCCACGGCCATCACCGCGGCCGCCTGCATCATGGAGCTTGGGTCGCGCCGCACCTCGTCGAAGATCGGCCGCTCCAGCTTGAGCGCCCCGATAACCCGTTCCACAAACGAATGCGACTGCACCGGCGGCAAATACGACATTGGCGATTGGCCCTCCATAGTTCCCTCTTACCTCGTTTCGAATGAGCCGAATCGGGCAAAAACGTCCGGGGAATCATGCCAGACTCCCACCTCACCGCAACCCCACCACTCAAGACTCAAGACCCAAGCCCCAAGAGTCTGTCTCAGAAGTCGAAAACGGTGCTCCACAATGACGTATATCCTGGACGTCTCAACGCAAGCGCAACTACGTCATCTTGGCTGTGGATAGTGCATTCAGCAACGTGTAGCGCGTTCTCAAGGGCACTGCACATGGTGTCTCCCCAGCGATCAGGAGACGGACTTTTGAGACGGCCTCCCAAGACTCAAGACCCAAGACCCAAGACTCGAGTCCCAAGCCCCCATCAAACCACCCCCACGATCGTCCCGTCTGGCAGCAGCTCGAACCCGTTCGCACCCGGCGTCTTGCCCAGGCCGGGCATCAGATTGATCGTGCCGCACACTGGCACGATATACCCCGACCCTGCATAGAGCAGCAGATCGCGCACGATCAGTTTGCCCGCGCCACGTTTGCCGATTTCGCCAGCGTTACCCGAAAACGAATACTGCGATTTGGCCATGCAAATCGGCAAATGCCCGTATCCCGCCCGGTCGTATCGGGCCAGCGCATCGAGTGCGGGTTGCTCGAAATCGACCTCGTTGACGCCATACATCGCTGCGGCGACCGTGCTGATCTTGCCTGGAAGCGAATCGTCCGCGTTGTAGAGTCGCACCGGCCGCGAGGTTCCAGCCGGCACGCTCATCACCAACCGGGCCAGTGCCTCGGCGCCTCCGCCCCCCTCCCCATAGACATTGGCGACCTCCGCGCCGAACGCGCCCGCCTCCAGTGCCGCCTGTTTCACCCGCTCGATCTCGGCGACGCTGTCGGTCGGGTATTGGTTGATCGCCACCACGGCTGGCAATCCGAAATGCTGGACATTGGACAGATGGTCCACCATATTGTGGATTCCCTCCTCCAGCGCCTCCAGATGCTCGATCTCGATCGAACGATCCATCGGTTTGCCGGGCTTGATGGCGTAGCGCCCGCTCTGCGCTTTCAATGCCCGGATCGTCACCACCACCAGCGCCATATCTGGCCACAAACCGCTCATCGCGCATTTCACATCGCAGAATTTCTCGAAACCGAGATCGGAACCGAACCCGGCTTCGGTCAGCACCACATCGGCCAATCGCAATCCCAGCTGATCCGCCACGATGGACGAGCATCCGAGCGCCACATTGCCGAACGGGCCCGCGTGGATGATGGCCGGGGTACCCTCCTGGGTCTGCACCAGATTCGGACTGAGCGCATCCCGCATCAACACCGCCATCGCTCCGCCGGCCTGGATATCATCGGCGGTCACCGCGCGACCATCGCCCGTCCAGCCGACCACGATCCGACCCAACCGCGCCCGCAGATCGGCATAGCTGGTGGCCAGCGCCAGAATCGACATCACTTCGCTGGCGGCGGTGATCTGAAATCCGGCGAATCGCGCCGGACCATTCTTCGGTCCGAGTCCGGTTTCGATCAACCGCAGCGACCGGTCGTTCATATCGATCACCCGTGGCCAGGTAATCGTTTCGATACCCAAGGCATTTCCCTGATGGATATGATTGTCGAGCATCGCCGAGCAGGCATTGTGCGCCGCGGTGACCGCATGAGCGTCGCCGGTGAAATGCAAATTCATATCGACCAGCGGTTCGAGCGTCGAGCGGCCACCGCCCGCGCCGCCGCCCTTGATCCCAAAGGTCGGCCCCATCGACGATTGCCGCAACGCTACCAGCGACCGGGCCCCGATCCGGGCGAGCCCCTGCGCCAACCCGACCGACATGGTCGTTTTCCCCTCGCCGAAAGGAGTCGGGGTGATCGAGGTGACGACCACGTACCGTCCGCGCTGACCGGTCCGCCGCCCGGCTGCATCGAGGTGGATCTTGGCCTTGAATTTCCCATAGAGATCGAGCTCGTCTGGCTCCAATCCGAGTTCGGCGGCAACTTCGACGATGGGACGCATGCGATTCGGTGACCTTTCACATATGAACGGCCCGGCCTCATCGCCGGGTGTCGGGAGAGCATGCCACGTTCTCGCGTTTCCTGTTCGCGGAGATGAAAATGGCGGAAGAAGCGTGCCCGCCTCTTCCGCCATTTCGGGAAAAACCCGGAGTCGAACCCTAAACGCCCGGATTGTCCTTGTTGTAGACCGAGAACGGACCCATCACCATACGCAATGCGCCGGTGTCGGGCCGGGTCGGATCCTCCTCGAGCGTGTACGTGCCCATACGGCCCGCCTCGAAGCTCTCACCCGCGACCCCCTGGATCGCGCCAGTGGCCAGCAGATACGAGGCGTAATACGTCACATAGCCAAGATCGACGAAACTCCAGAGCGCGAACTCAGGGGCGCAACCGTTGTTCACATAGGTGATCATCTCTTCCGGCAGGCCCAGCCCGGAGACCTTGACCGAGTCGCACAGCCCCTCGTCCTGCATCGCCTTGGCCGCGGCCACGATTCCGATCGTGGTCGGCGCCATGATCAATTGCATCTCGGGATACTTGTCGACCAGCGCCAGCGCTTCGTTGTAGCTCTTCTCGGCTTCGTCGTTGCCATAGACCACGTCGAGTAGCTCGAGATTCGCGTACTCGTCGGATTCCAGCGTCTTCTTCAGCGACTCGATCCAGGCATTCTGATTGGCTGCATCGGGCGATGCCGAAAGTACGGCAAATTTGCCACCCTCGGCACCCAGAATGGACAGGGCCATATCCGCCATGACCTTACCGGTCTCATCGAAATCGACTTGCGCCACGAAAAGCGATTCGCCCGCGCCACTCGGAATCGGCGAGTCCCACGTCACCACCTTGACACCGGCCGCCTGCGCCGCTTCCGCCGAGGGGTCGATCTGGTCGCCCGCGTTGTTGGAGAGCATGACCACGTTGTAGCCACCGGCCGGGGCATTGGTCATGAAGTCGATCTGCCCAGCCACACTGTTGTCCGCGGTCGGGCCCACGAAATCGAGCTTGCCGGGATTGTCGAGCTCGGCTTGGGCTTCCTGCGCCCCCTGGTAGGCCTGATCGAACACCGAGTTCCCCAGGAACTTCGGCAGGAGCATCATGTCGACTGTTTGTCCGGCGGTCGCCGTGGCGACGTCGCCAGATGGGCTCGCCACCGGACTCTGTGCTTCGACCACGGTCGCGATAGCCGGCATGAATGGGCCGACCGCGGCCGAGATAAGGAACGTTCGTCGTTTCATTCTGTGCACCTCCGTGTTCTTCATCGAAACCGAAGCTCGAATGTCCAAAGCCACGATTCTGCCGAGCGCCTCCTTTCAACCAGCGTCCGGCACGCTTGCTTCCACGCGCGGCGCCTGAAATTGCGAATCGACGGGCGACCGGCGGAAGCGGCCCTGTGCCCGCGTCGCCAGATTGGGAATCAGTACAGACAGAATCAACAATAACCCGACGACACCCGTCTGGGTGTTACCGGTGATCCCGGCGATGGTCATGCCATTGCGAATATTCAGCACCAGCAGGATCGAAAGCAACACGCCAACCATCGATCCAACGCCACCAAAGATGCTGACTCCTCCCAGGAGGACGATCGTAATGATGTCGAGCTCGTACCCCTGCGCCGTACTGGAACGCACCGCGCCCAGCCGGGCCGCATAGAGCACTCCGGCCAGCGCGGCAACGAACCCGCTCGTCGCAAAGACCATGACGCGCGTACGAGCCACTGGCACCCCGGAATAGAGGGCCGCGCGAGCATTGGCGCCAATGGCATACACCTGCCGTCCAAATCCACTGAAATGCAGAATCACGATGGCGATGACTGCCAGGATGAAGAACAGCAGGATCGAAAACGTCATGGGCCCGACCAGACCGCGTTGTCCCAGCCGGGTCAGCCAACCGGGGAAGTTCCCGATCGACTTATCCTCCACGAGCATCGTCGCCAATCCTCGAAATCCGATGTACCCGGCGAGTGTCACGGCGAGCGAGTTGATCCCAATTTTGGCCACAAACAAGCCGTTCATCGTGCCGAGCAAGAGCCCGGCGGCCAGTGCGACTGCGATCGCCAACCCCATATTCCAGCCGGCGTCATAGAGTTTGGCCATGATGGCAGCGGCGAGTCCCATCATCGAAGCCACCGAGAGATCGATCTCGCCACACATGATGACGAAGGTCATGATCAGCGCCACGATCGCCTTTTCGATACTGAGCTGCAGGAGATTGGCCTGATTCTGGCCGGTCAGAAAGTTGGAAACGCGCAGGCTGTTATAGATCAGGACCACGACCAGACACACGAGCAGCAGGAACTCCCAGCGGCGCACGAAGCGCTTCCAGTCAAGTGCTGGCATCGGCGGCTCCCTCTGTCGCAAATGCGGTTCGTGCCCGCAGCTTGTCCCGTCGCCGTGTGTCCGTCCACGCAGCGCGCAACCGGACCAGCAGCACCGCATCGACCGTCACCGCAATGAGAATCAGCAAACCGAGAATCGCATCCTTGACGAACTCGCTCACTCCCGCCCATCGCAGCAGGCTCTGCTGCATGATCTCGATCAACAGCACACCGAGGAACACACCGAAAATCGTGCCTTGACCGCCAAAGATACTCACCCCGCCCACCACCACCGCGGCAATAACCTGGAGTTCGAGCCCCTGCGCCGCGGTCACGGTGATATTGCCGAAGCGGATCAGATAGAGAAACCCACCCAGCCCGGCCATGGCGCCCGAGATGACGAACACCAGACACACATCCCGCTGGGCGGGCAAGCCCGCGACCTGGGCGGCCTCGGGATTCGACCCGATCGCATAGAGTCGCCGGCCGAACGGCAGGAACCGCAACACGAAATACCCGCAGATCGCTACGACCAGCGCGATCGCCGCCATCAGGCGAAGATCGTATCCCTGGAACGACACGAGCGCTTTGCTCGGCAACACCTCGACCCATGATGGTAGATCATTGGTCGTCACGGTTTTGGCATTGGATATCTCCACCAGCACCACGCGATAGAGCGCCAGTGTTCCCAGGGTGGTGATGATGGCCGGCACACCGCCATAGGCCACCAGCAAACCATTGATCAACCCGAGCACGGCCCCCACCCCCATGGTCAGCACAATGGCTATCCATGGAGACAGCTCGTGTTTGGTCAGAAATGTGCCGACCAGATAGGCAGATAATCCGACCGTCGATGAAATCGACAGATCGATATTGCGGGTGAGTACTACCATCATCTCGCCGACCGCCATCACGAGGGGAATGGCGAGCCCCACGGTCAGGCGATTGACCGACCGCGGGGCGAAGTAATTCGGAATCTGCGACCAGAAAAAGACCATCGCCCCGAGCACGATGATCAGCAGGATCAGCTCCCGAAACTGCTCGGGGCGTAGCCGGCGCAGCAGCCAGTCACTCACCGGTCCCCTCCCCATTGTGCAACGTGGCCTTGGCAGATGCTGCCTTGTCTCGAATCACGCTTCCGCCGGCATCGTCTCGCTGGCCCATGGCATAGGTCAGCACCCGCTCCTGCGTTGCCTCGGTATGATCGAGAATCGCCATCTGACGTCCCTCGCGCATGATCAGAACGCGGTCGCTCATGGCGAGCACTTCGGGCAGATCGGAGCTGATCAGCATGATCGCCAAACCCTGGCCCGCCAGATCGTCGATCAATTGATGGACCTCCAGTTTCGCGCCCACATCGATACCACGAGTCGGTTCGTCCAGAATCAGCACCTTGGGATGGGTTTCCAGCCATTTGCTGATGACGACCTTTTGCTGGTTGCCACCCGAAAGAGCCGCGGCCGGCACATCGACCGATGCCGCCCGGATCTTCAGCAGCGTCCGGTAGGTTTCGGCAACCGCATTCTCCTCCTGGCGTTTCACCATGCCAAGACGGGAGAGGAATCGGGGAAGCGATGGCAGCACGATGTTGTTGGCGATCGACTGCTGCATGATCAGACCGAACTGTCGCCGGTCCTCGGTGCTATAGGCAATGCCAAGATCCATCGCCTGGCGCGGGCTGGTGACCGTCAACAGACGTCCATCCAGCATGACCGAGCCGCCATCGGCAGGAGCGATCCCGAAAAGCGCCAACCCGACATCGGTCCGCCGCGCTCCCACCAGACCCGCAAACCCGAGCACTTCGCCCGCGTGAATCTCGAATGAAATGTCCTCGAACGCACCGTGGCGACTCAGCCCTTCGACCTTCAGGCGCACATCGCCCGGCGGCGTTCGGTCACGGTGGTAGATCTCCACGACCGGGCGTCCGACCATATCCCGAATCGCCATACGCGGGGTCAGTTCGGCGCGGGGGCGGGTGGAAATCCATTGTCCGTCCCGCAAAATCGTGACGGTTTCGGAAATCTCGAAGACTTCGTCCATGCGATGCGAGATGAAGAGAATGGCCACGCCTTGCGCCCGCAGATTTCCGATGATGCGAAAGAGCCGCCGGACCTCATGAGCGGAAAGCGAGGCGGTCGGTTCATCCATGATCAGCACGCGCACATCGAGCGAGATCGCCTTGGCGATCTCCACGGTCTGCTGTTCGGCCAGGGTCAGCCCGCGCGCCGGCTCATCGACCTCGATCGCCACCCCCAACCGGTCGAGTACGGCGCGGGCTTCTTTTTCCATCTTGCGCCGGTCGACGATTCGGCCCCGGTCACGATGACCGATGAAGATATTTTCGGCCACCGAAAGATCGGGAAAGATCATCGGTTCCTGATACATGGCCGCGATGCCGTGACGCTGCGCATCCTGCGCGGACCCCAGCTGGATCGGTTGACCATCGAGCAGGATCGTGCCGCTATCGGGCGATTGCACTCCGGTCATGATCTTGATGAGTGTCGACTTGCCGGCGCCGTTTTCGCCCAGCAAGGCATGCACCTCACCGGAACGCAGCTGCAACGAGACCCCGGAAAGCGCCTGCGTCGCCCCGAAGCGTTTGGAGATGGCACGCATCTCCAGGACTGGCGAGCGTCCATTCGTGGAGTCACCAGTTCTGCGTTCTGATTTCAGATCGACCACGATCCGAATCCTGCTCTCTGGCTGCCGCGCAGACTGAGTACCATTTGTGCCGGTACATGAGTTCGGGCGAATCCTACCACGGGCCGGAAAACCCTGTGCCTCGCTGGCAGATCCGCCAATCGATCGGAAATACGAGGATTCGATGCGGTTCTTACGTCTCTTCGCGGTTGTCATTCTTCTCCTGACCGGCATTCGCATGGTCTCGATGGCGGCGCCCGCCAAAGACGAGATCCCGAGCGATGCCGTTCAGGTCGAGCTGATTCGGGTTATCGATGGCGACACCATCGATGTCGATTTCGATCTCGGCCCCGGGGTCGATCGCGACCGCGTGCGCCTGATCGGTATCGACACTCCGGAAACCAACTATTCCTATGGCAATCATCCCGAGTGCTATGGCGAAGAGGCATCGAAGAAGACCGACAGCCTGCTCGTCGCCGCGACGGAAATCTGGCTGGAACGGGATGAGGAGCCGGTTGACCCCAACGATCGCCTGCTTCGCTATGTGTGGTATGTCTCCAAGATCGACGGTCAGGTGCATCTGCTCAACGAGCAGTTGGTCGCCGAAGGCTATGCGGTTGCTCGCTACTATCCGCCCAACCGACTCCATCAGGACCGGCTCGACCAGGCGCAGGAGAACGCCATTCGCGAAGGACGCGGCATGTGGACCACCTGCGATGCGTCGGTCAGTCTCGATCCCGCGCTCGAAGGCGATGTCCCCGACACCGTCCCCATCGACCGCACCAAAACCCCGGTCAGCGACGAAGAAGAAATCTGCTCCTTCTTCGCCACATGGGACGAAGCCTACGACTTCTATCTCGCCTTCCCCGAACTCCGATCCGACTTCGACCCGGACGGAAACGGCGTGCCCTGCGATCGATATTTCGATGTTGGGGAACGTAGGAAATAGG
>JBIQLF010000030.1:0-3006 GCA_044464585.1 Thermomicrobia bacterium | reverse complement strand
ATTTCCTACGTTCCCACTCTGCACCGCTCCCCCGTGCGCGGGGGAGCGGGTGTTTGGCCCCGCGGGACATTCGCAAACAATCATCCGGATTTCGTATAATACGGAATCCGGATGATTCCTCAGGAGTAGTAGCCCAGCCTTTCAAGGTTGGGAGCGTGCCAGAGCGACGGCGGGTATCCCGCAGTGTCCAAGCGGATTCCGTATAAGGCAACCTGTTTTGCCGATCCCTACGGCGCCTACGATCGAACCACGATGCCGATCGTGACCGGCATCGGATTCGTCACCGCGGTCGACGCCTGGGGAGGACCGGCAACATTCACCGCGGAGCTCGACCGGTACCATCTGACCTGGATCGATCTCTCGGGCTTCTATTCGCTTTCGGACGATATCGGTCTGGCCACGTAGCTCCGGCAAGATCGACACCGGTCGTTCGCGCTACGCATCCTGCTCGACCAACCGCAGGAAATCGCGGGTGCGTTCCTCGCGGGGCGATCCGAAGATCTCCTCCGGGGATCCTTCCTCGACGATCACCCCATGGTCCATGAAGAGCACCCGGTCGGCGACCTGCCGCGCGAACCCCATCTCGTGCGTGACCACGGCCATTGTCATTCCGCCCAACGCGAGTTCCCGCATGATCTCCAGCACCTCGCCCACCAACTCGGGATCGAGCGCGCTGGTCGCCTCGTCGAAGAGCATGACTTCCGGGTCCATTGCCAGCGCACGGGCGATGGCAACCCGCTGCTGCTGTCCCCCGGAAAGCTCTTCGGGATACTGGTCTGCCTTGGCGGCCAATCCCACCTGCGCCAACAGCGATCGCGCTTTGCGCTCCGCTTCGTCTTTCGGCACGCGCTTGACCTGCCGGGGCGCTTCCATGACATTCTGCAGGGCCGTGAGATGCGGGAAGAGATTGAATTGCTGAAAGACCATCCCGATCTTTTCCCGGGTCGCGGCGATCTGCTTCGTCGAGTAGTTCCGGACCTTGCCGCCGGTTATCTCGCGATAGACATTCTGTCCGTCGATCGTAATGCGGCCCTGCTCCGGCTGCTCCAGATAGTTGATGCATCGGAGCAACGTCGATTTGCCGCTGCCTGATGGACCGATGATGCAGACCACTTCGCCCCGGTCGATCGAGAGCGAAACCCCGCGCAACACGTGGTTGTGACCGAAGCTCTTGTGAATACCTTCGAGTTGGATCATCGATTGCTCGCTCACGACGGGCGACTCGGAACGGGAAGCGGTTCAGGACGACGGCGACGCTGATATCCGGCTTTGGTCAACCGCTCCAGATACCGCACGAAAATCAACGCCGGGTACCCAACCAGGAAATAGAGGAAGAGCACCATCGTATAGATGGTGAAATAATCATAGGTCCGGGAGATGATGATCTGGCCGCTGAAGAGCAGTTCCTGCAGGGTCAGCGCCGACGCCAGCGATGTGTCCTTGAAGAGAGCGACGAAGTAATTCCCTAGGGTGGGAATCACGATCCGGATGGCCTGTGGCAGCACGATGCGCCGCATGGTCAGCGATGGCCGCATCCCCAGCGCGGCGGCCGCATCGAGTTGGCCACGCGGAATCGCCTGGATACCGGAACGATAGACTTCGGACAGATATGCGGAATAATTCAGACTCAGCCCCACCACGCCCGCAACGAACGGGTCGAGCCGGATACCAATCGTTGGAAGAACGAAATAGATATAGATGAGTTGCAGCAGGAGCGGGGTTGCCCGCATGAAATCGACGTAGAAACCGGTGATAGCACTGAGAAATCGATTCTTCGACAAGCGTCCGAGCGCGATGAAGATTCCCAGAACAAGGGAAATGGCGATCACGATGAACGTGAGCTCGACGGTGATCTTCAGTCCTTCGAGCAGAGCGGGCAGCGCTTCCCGCGCAAGGGTCCAATCGAATGTCGGACGTGACACGAACCTTGCCTTTGTATGAGTGATTCAATAGAGATTGGCTGGCAGCAGCTCCGGCGCAACGCCAGGGACTGCTGCCAGCCAGAAACGCTAGGAGGCGACTCCCGGCAGCCAGACATTGCTCTTGGGCAAGCCGAACTGCTCCAGAATCTGGCCGATCGTGCCGTTGTCCCGCATCTCGGCGAGCGCGCGCGAATAGGCGAAGTTCAGGGTGCAGGAGGACTGGCTGAGACCGTAGCGGGCATAGCTGTAGCCGTACTCGGAAATCAGAACCTCGGGCGTCTCGACATCGAGCGTCATCAGGTTGGTCTTGTCATTCTGCTGCTTGTAGGCAGCAAACTTCGTGTCATCCTCCAGGATGACCGAAACCCGACCCTGCTCGGCAGCGGCGAACTCGGCGGTATTGTCCTGGAAAGTCGTGACATCCGCCCCGATGAAATTCAGGTATTCCGCGGCAGCCGAACCGGCAACCGCACCCACGGTCACGCCATCGCGCGTGAGATCGTCATACGACTGGATGTTGTCCGGGTTGTCGCTGGTGACGATCAACGCCGGGCCATACCACCAGGCCGGCGAGGTGAAGCTCATGATCTTGACCCGGTCCGGAGTCTCATGGATGTTGTCGGCGATGATATCGACCTTGCCCGCCTGCAGCGCCGGAATCAGCGACGGCCAGGGCATGATCTCGTATGTCACATCGGTCACGCCGATCCACTCGAGCACGGCGTTGTTGATCGCGACATCGATCCCTTGCGGGTTGTTCGAGCTGTCCAGATAGGTGTAGGGGAAATCCGGGCTGATACCGAGGGTGATCCCGTTGGCAACGACATCGGCATACGACGTGTCGGTACACGCGAAATCAGGCACTTGCGGTTGCTGGATCGACACCGCGGGTTCGGGCGTCTGAGCCAGCGCGGCTGGGCTGATCAACAAGAAACTGGCAACGAGAACTGCGATCAATTTTCGCATGGCAATGCTCCTCTTCTCTTTGCTTCGAGTCGAACGAATCGGTCGCCATGAGCGCGCCACCACGCGCGCTCGCTCCATCTCCTCCTTCTGAATGACGGCCCGGACCCGCCAGCGCGGC
>JBIQLF010000029.1:16298-29563 GCA_044464585.1 Thermomicrobia bacterium | reverse complement strand
CCGGTACCCGTCGATGACCCTGCCGGTCTGGACCGATCGGCTCAGCGTTTGATGTGCAGCTTCCAGGCCAGTACACCGAACGTCTCGCGCACCATATAGCGCAGTTCCGTCATGGAACCGGGCCGGATCGGACTCTCCCGCGCGGCAAATCCATTTGCCTCGAATCCGGCATCGCGCGCCAGCATCTCCGATCGATAGAGATGGAATCCATCGCTCACGATCAGGAGCGAGTGGACATTCCGGGGCTGGAGGAGCTTCTGCACGCCTTCGAAGCTGGCGGCTGTGTTGTGGCTGATGTTTTCCATCAGAATCGCTTCGGCCGGCACACCCCGGTCGATCAGATAGGCCCGGCCCGATTCGGCCTCGGTGTACTGGTCACCATAGAGTCTGCCACCAGTGACGACGATGAGCGGGGCATATCCCTGGCGATACAGCTCGTAAGCGGTATCCAGACGTGAGCGGAATACTTGCGATGGCGTCCCATTGAACTGGGCGGCACCCAGCACCACGACGGCATCGGCCGAATGAGCCACGTTCGCCCGCGAATGCCGATAGACCTGCGCGAAGACGACGATCGGCACCAGACTCATGCACATCACCCCAATCAACGCCATTCGGGGCCACCACCGGCGCCACGCCGGACGCTGCTGCGGCGCGGCAACTGGCTGGGCCGCATGTGCGTTCGGCCAGGTCGAATACGCGCGCGGTTCGGTCGGAGCCGTCGAGCTCCTTCGGGATTCGGTCGAGGTCACGTCAGTTTCCTGATATCGCACTTGCGGACCCGCATGGACCGCGACGGCGAATTATGCCGGTTTCTCCTCGACCGGGTCATCCGGCGCGCAATCGGTGGCCGCGGGCCGCCGCCCCAGCTTTCCCTCCTGCACCAATGTTCCCAATACATCGCAAATGACGCGGGCCGCCAGCAGAGAAGTCGTGTCAGCCACATCGTACGGCGGTGAGACTTCGACCACTTCCATCCCGCACAACCCTTCTCGCGTCACCGTCTGGAGCAACCGGAAGGCCTCGCGAGGAAGCAAACCTCCCGGTTCCGGAGTTCCCGTACCGGGAGCGAACGCCGGATCGATCGAGTCGATATCGAACGACAGAAACACGCAGGAGGCATTCTTCCAGGCGATGTCCAATGCCATTTCGGCGACCCGATCGAGACCGAGCCGGTCGATGTCGGTCAGCGTGATGGAGGTCGCCCCTCGCTCGCGCACATTGCGGACCCCGTACCGGGAGCCATTCCATCCGCCGATCCCGATCTGCACCAGATTCACCGGGGGCGCATTCGGGATATTCGTCGCATGGAAAAACGGCGTGCCATGCATCCGCTCGTCGATATTGAGCTCGGTCATGTCGGTATGGCGATCGAAATGGATGATGCCGATATTGCCATCGACATAGGGCGCCAGCCCGCGAATATCCGGATAGCCGATCGAATGATCGCCGCCCAGCACCACCGGAAAAACTGCGTGCTCGTGAAGATAGGCGATGCCCTTGTCGATCTGATCGAAGGATTTTTCGATATTGGCCGGAATGACCGTGATATCCCCGGCATCGACCATATCGAGCGATTCGATCAGATCGACGCCCATTTCGAAGTTGTACCCAGAATAGAGCGCCGAGATCGACCGGATTGCCTCGGGACCGAACCGCGTGCCGGAGCGGTAGGTCGTGCCGGCATCGAGCGGAGCGCCGACGAAGACCACATCGGGACTTTCCAGAGTGCGCATGTCCTCCTGAAATCGCGTCCCCAGGAAGGTGGGAGCCGAGGAGTATTTCCCGGTCAACGCCGGGTTGCGCCCAAAGAGCGGAATCGACCGGTCGGTGATCGACCAGGCCGATTCGAGACCGTGGGCGCGCGCCTGCTCGACATTCTCCTGCCGGCGCTTGAACGGAATGTCCGCCTCGGCCTCGATCATCTTCGTTCCGTGAAGCTGACTTCGATGCATGGCGGTTTCCTCCTGTGCGGCCCTAGCGGACGCCCAGCGCGGTGATCTCTTCGACCGCGCCCGGGTTTTCCAATGATGTCAAATCGCCGGTGGGCAGACCCAGAAACGCGGCGCGAATCACACGCCGCATGATTTTGGCATTGCGGGTCTTGGGCAGGTCGGCCACGAAGAGCACCGCTTTCGGCCGCATCGATGCCCCGAGCTGATGCGCGATTTCCTTTCGCACCGACTCGGCCAGCGCTGCCGACGCGTCGAAATGGGGACGCAGCACGGCGAAGACCACGATCGATTCTCCCTTGACCTCGTCCGGAACGCCGATGGCGGCGGCTTCCTGAACGGCTTCGTGCGCCACCGCGGCCGATTCGATTTCGGCCGGTCCGATGCGCTTCCCCGCCACCTTGAGTGTATCGTCCGACCGGCCCCGGATGTACCAGAATCCATCGGCATCGACCTCGGCCCAGTCACCGTGCATCCAGATTCCGGAGAAGCGCGACCAATAGGTTTCGATATACCGCTCGTCGTCACGCCAGAACCCGCGGGTCATCCCCACCCACGGTTGCCGGATCGACAGTTCTCCCACGGTTCCGCGCACGGGATTGCCCTGATCGTCGATCACGTCGGCGGCCATACCCGGCACCGGCCCGGTGAACGCGCACGAGCGAATCGGTTCGCAGGTGACACACCCGACGATCCCCCCGCCGGTTTCCGTGCCGCCGGAATAGTTCACGATCGGAAGTTTGCCCTTGCCGATTTCCTCGTAATACCACTGCCAGGGGACCGGATTCCACGGCTCGCCCGTGGAACCGAGCACCCGCAGCGACGACAGATCGTGCTGCTCCACCCATTCGTTTCCTTGCGGCATCAGCGCGCGGATCGCCGTCGGGGCAAGCCCCAGCACGTTCACGCTGTGCCGCTCGACGATCTGCCAGAGCCGGTCGGGATTCGGATAATCCGGTGTGCCCTCGAAGATGACAATGGTCGCCCCCAGCAGCAGCCCGCCCCCGATCAACCAGGGACCCATCATCCAGCCCAGATCGGTGAGCCAAAAGATACGCTCACCCGCGTGCAGATCGAACAGATAGGCAAGATCGTGAGCGGCCTTGATCGGAAACCCGGCGTGCACATGCACCGCGCCCTTCGGTTTGCCAGTCGTTCCCGAGGTGTAGATGACCATATACGGATCGTTCGCGGCAATGGCCCGGGACTCGAAATCGTCCGTGACGCGACTCAGCAGATCGCCCCACCAATGATCGCGCCCGGGGGTCATCGGAGTCGGCTGCCCGGTCCGGTCGAAAACGATGCACGTTTCGACCGTCGAAACCGTCGCCAGCGCCTCATCGGCGGTTTCTTTCAATGGCACGAGTTTTCCGCGCCGGTAGAACCCGTTGGCGGTAATGAGCAGGTTGGCATCGCAATCGCGCAAGCGAGTGGCGACCGCCTCGGCGCCATAGCCAGAAAACATCGGGATGTAGACCGCGCCGATGAGCCCGCAGGCCAGCACGGCCACGACGGTCTCGGGAATCATCGGCATGAAGATTCCGATACGGTCGCCCTTTTCGATTCCGGCATCGGCCAGAGCGTTTGCGAATCGACGGGTTTCCCGCCAGAGCTGGTCGTAGGTCAGCGATCGCGTTGCGCCGTCATCGCCTTCCCAAATGACCGCCAGCTCGTTCAGCGCCGCCCGTTTCCGCGCACGCTGGAAAATGCTGGACACATAGTCGAACCCGGCTCCGGGGAACCATTCCGTCCATTCCTTGCCCCTGGAGAAATCCACTGGCGAGGTATAGGGCGGGTGGAACTCGAGCTCCAGATCGCGCGCCACGGCATCCCAATACGCACCGGGATCGCGACCCGACCATTCGCACAAACCGCGATAACCATCGATCTGGTTGGCGCGAGCGAATGCCAGCAGGCGGCTCTGCTCCAGATATGCTTCGGTCGGATGCCAGATGATCTCGGTTTCGACAGACATGGGTAACCAATCGCTTGGCGAATTCGCGCGGATCGATACCGGGCATTCTTGCGCTCTCGCCCCGATCGGTCAAGGAGAATCGTCGAGGTCGTATGGCGCTGGCCAGCGACGATCCCGGAACACGGTCATGCCCGCACCGGCTACACTCGTTGGAACAATCGATTCGAAGGTGATTGCCTGTGTCTTTCCTGAAGCGATTTCGCAAACAAGACGAACCCGAACCGCCCCCGGCGCCGCCCGAAACCCCGCCCGCGCCTCAGAAAGCGAAAGGATTCGTTCCTCCGCCACCGCGTCCAACGCCACCACCCACCAACGATCCAAAGCTGGCCCGTCTCCAGCAACGACGCCGCGCGCTGGAAGACTCGATCGAGCGCGTCGAGGCATCGGCCGACCCGAACAGCCCATTCCAACAACGCATCGCCGTGTTGAATGCGACATTGGACACGGTCGAAAACGAAATCAGATCCGCGACGCCATTGTCCGTGCGGACTCTGCCTGGACTGCCCGCGACACCGGTCGAGCATATCGCCGTCTCGCTCGATCCGGTTCCGTCGGTTCGTTTCACGATCGGGCCGTCCCGTTTCGACTACGCGGAAGAGATCGATTGGGCGGAACGTGGCACCACGATCGTGAAGGGCGACCTGATCCCGAGGACGGTCGAGCTCGAACCACTCATCCCCGAGTCGATTCCGAACGAGCTGCGCGATCAACTGGCCGCTCATCTGGAACGGTCGCTCTTCACATTCGCGACCGATCTGCGCAACCGTTCGGTCGAAGGAGCGCCGCTGCCGGCCGGAGCGACCTTGGCCGATCTGGCGCTTCCCTGTCCGAAATGCGGAGACTGGGAACTCTGGGGCGGTATTTGTCCGCGTTGCCTGCAGCACGAAACCCGGCTGCGCGATCTCAATCTCGAACGGACCCGCATCCTCGACGAACGTGGCGCCGAATTGGAGCAACGCCAGCGCGAGGTCGAGGAGTTGCCGATTCAGCGCCGCCGGCTGGCCGAGACGATCGCACAAATCCAGGCACTGCAATCGTGAGCTCTGGCCGGGCGCCGGAATCCTATGGCGACAGGGCGACCCCGCTGGCCCGCATCGTCCGCACGAATCTCTGCAACAGGTCGATCCCATCGGTAGCCACGAACGCCACCGTACGATTGCCCACCCGTTCGGCGCCGCCTTGCCGTTCCGCGGCGTCGGCGCGGGTCTGGTGATCGAAATCGAGCTCGACCCGCGCATTGGGCGGCAACAGCATGGGGGCGGTCTTTCCGATCAGGGCCATTGCCTCGGCTGCTTTCTCCTCGATCAGTTGCTGGGCGCGCCGCGGATGCATGCTGATCGCCCCGGTCTGCGAAATCCCTTCCTTGACCACGGCTTTGACGACCGGCCGCCCCAGAAATGCCTCGGTTTGGTCGCACGCCGTCTGGTCTCCGGTCACCAGCAGCACCGGCACACCGAACGCGCCGGCGCAATAGGCGATCAACCCAAATTCTCCGGTCGACTCCCCCGCGATTCGCAGATCGTTCAGACTCGTGCTCCAGGTATGCGACAGCGCTGATGAGACCGTACCCGCTTTGGAATGGAATCCGGTGTAGAAGATGCCGGCCGTCTCGGATGTCATACCCTGCAGGAAATTCATCGGACCGGCGCCGCCGCTGACCAGGCGGCAACGCTCGTCCAGGTCATCGATGACGATATTGCGATTGCCGCCATGGAAATCGTTGACGAGCACCTCGGTTGCTCCAGCCGAAAACGCCCCCCGTGCGGCGGCGCTCACCTCGGCGGTCATTCGCCCTCGACAGCGGTCGTATTCGGCCGCATCGACTGGCCCATCGCCGGCCGAATCTGGCGGTGTCACCTGTATCCACGAATAGACGCCGCAGGTTCCCTCCATATCGGCGCAGATATGAATCTTCATCGTACTCCTCTATCCCGCGGTACCGAATCGACTGATGATTTCCTGGGCGGCATTGTGCCCCGGCGCGCCCATCACGCATCCACCCGGCCACGCCCCGGACCCGCACAGGAACAACCCCTCGACCGGTCCTTCGTAGGAGCTCGAACCCGGCACGGGCCGCAGATCGAACGCCTGCTCGGGCACCAGCTCGCCATGGAAGATATGCCCTCCGGTCAGACCGAAGCGCGCTTCCAGATCGGGCGGCGCCAGCACCTGCATGCCGACGATTCGATCGGGAATGTTGGGCGCGTATTGGGCGAACTCCCGGATGACATGATTGGCGATCTCATCGCGGCGCTCACCCCAGGTTCCCTCGTCGAGGGTATAGGGAAAATACTGGGCGAAGATCGAGATGGTGTGCTTGTCCGGCGGGGCGACGCTGGGATCGACGGCCGATTGCATGTGAATGTTCATGAATGGCTTTTCCGAGGGTCTGCCTTGCCGGGCATCCTCATATGCCTTTTGCATGTAATCGATCGATGGCGCGATGAAGAGACCGCCCGTGCTTCCGTCTCGCTGGCGCTGGGCATCGTCACCCAGCGCCGTGAACCAGGGCAATTCCTCGACCGCCACATTGATCTTCAGAACCGGACTGTCGGTCTTGATCGATTCGATTGCCTTGCGATAGTCGGCTGGCACATCGCCCTCGTCGAGCAACGTCAAATACGTTCGCTTGGGATCGGCATTGGAAAGCACGATTCCGGCATCGATCTCCTCACCGGACGCCAGCGCGACCCCAGTTGCCCGGCCATCCCGCACGACGATCTGTTCGACATCGGCGCCCAGACGAATCTCTGCTCCCCGCTCCAGGGCAATCCGGCCCAGCGCCTGGGTGATCGCGCCCATGGCGCCCTCGACATAGGTCCAGCGTCCGCGATGCCCGGTGGCCATGCCCATCGAATGAAAGAGCTTCACATAGCCGGTTCCCGTATCACGAGGCCCGCGAAAGGTGCCGATGAGACCCGACGCGGCCACCACGGCCTGCAGCTGCTCGCTCTCGAAGAAGTATTCGGCGATATCGGCCGCGGAACCGAGATAGAACTTTTGGAAGATAAGGGCGTCCTCGGGTCCCGAGAAGTGTCCCGCCACCTCCGACCACGACGGGGGGCGACAGAGAATGTACCGATCCATGACCTGACAGGCGCGTTCGAGCATCGCATCGTAGTGGTCATAGGCTCCGGCGTCTCTGGGAGAGATCCTGCGGATATCGGCCAGCCAGCGCTCGTGGTCGTTCCAGTACGACAACGTCGAGCCATCCGGAAATGGCGCGAAAAAGCGCGGATTGCGCTCCAGGAATCGCACGCCGGATTCCTGGAGTCGCAGATCGTCGAGAATCTTGCGCGGCATCAGCGAAAGCACATACGACCCGGTGGAGAAGGTGAACCCGGGAATGTATTCCTCCGAGACCGCGGCGCCGCCGATCTTCGCATACCGTTCCAGGATAAGGGTGCTGAAGCCAGCTTCCGCGAGATAGCAGGCGGCCACGAGCCCATTGTGGCCGCCGCCTACGATCACGGCGTCATATCGTTTCGCCACGGTTCGCTCCCGCTCGAAGTCTCTGCTGGACGAATGGCAGGATCATAGCACCGTGCGGTTCGGTTCCCGCCGGTATAATCGCCTCGCCGCCAGTGGCGGTATCAGAGAGTTCGCAATGATGAGTGAGTGACGAACCAGCGCATGATCGCAGCACGACGCAAACGGGTCTTTTCCGGAATCCAGCCGTCCGGTGTGAGCCATATCGGCAACTATCTCGGTGCGATCCGGAACTGGGTGACGCAGCAGGAGACGTATGACAACATCTTCTGCATCGTGAATCTCCACGCGCTCACCTTGCCGACCGAACCGGAATCGTTGCGCGCCAACACGATCACGATGGCCAACACGCTGCTGGCCGCGGGTATCGACCCGACCGAGTCCATTCTCTTCGTTCAGGGCGATGTGCGCGAACACTCGGAACTCTGCTGGCTGCTGAACTCCGTCGCCACCTATGGCGAGCTGCGCCGCATGACCCAGTTCAAGGACAAAGCGGGCGCGACCGAGGAATCGGTTTCCGCGGCCCTGTTCGATTATCCGGTGCTGCAGGTGGCCGACATCATCATGTACGACGCCGATCTGGTTCCGGTGGGCGAGGATCAGCGGCAGCATATCGAGCTGGCGCGCGATGTCGCCCAACGCTTCAACCGTCGTTATGGCGATACCTTCGTCGTACCCGCGCCCGATATCAAGACCAGCGGCGCGCGCATCATGTCGCTCGAAGACCCGACCAAGAAGATGAGCAAGAGCGCCGGTTCGGCTGGCAGCTATATTGCGTTGACCGACAGCGACAAGGAAATCACGAAAAAGATCAAACGCGCGGTCACCGATTCCGGTTCCGAGGTGCGCGCCGCCGATGACAAACCCGCGCTGACCAACCTGCTCGGGATCTATGCACTGCTCAGCAACGAACCGATCACGGAAATCGAAGATCGCTATATCGGCAAGGGATATGGCGCATTCAAAACCGATCTCGCCACGATCGTGGTCGACGCCGTGCGGCCGATCCGGGAAAAACTGCTGGAATACGAGGCGAATCCCGATTATGCCATCGGTGTGCTGGCCGGGGGCGCGGAACGCGCCCGCTCGATCGCCAGCTCGAAAATGGAAACCGTGCGCGAGCGGATGGGATTGACCGGTCACATTGCCTGATCGCGATACCGGAGACCAATCGCGAATGCTCGCGCGAATCGCGCTCGGAGGTATCCCATGCTCGAACAACTTGCTAACTCACTCGGGCTCGCCGGTTTTCAGGGACCGCCGGAATTGACCCATCGCCAGCGGATTCAGATGGTGCTGGACGGTCAATTGCCAGATCGCGTACCGGTCTGCTTTTGGCATCATTTCACCCCGGCTGGCAATGGCCGCGCGCTGGCCCGGCACACGGTCGAATTCTTTGTTCGGGAACACGATCTCGACATCGTCAAGGTGATGCCCGACCTGCCCTATCCATTCCCGCACCGGTCGATCCAGTCGGTCGAAGACTGGCGGTTGATCGAACCGATCGACCCGCAACGGTCGCCGTGGGTACGGCAGCAGGTGGAATGCATCGGCGGCCTCATCGAAGAGTTGATGCTGGATGCGCCCATCGTGGTCACGATGTTCAGCCCGTTGACCGAGGCGCTGTATTTCGCGCAGAGCACCGATCAATTCCTGGACCACATCCGCCAAGCACCGGCCGTGGTGCATCAGGCGCTCGATATCATCGCCGGAAACCTGCGCGGGGCCGCCGAACAGGTGATCCAGGCCGGAGCGGATGGCGTCTTCTTCGCGCTGCAAGGCGCGTCGACCGCGGTCATGCCGGAATCGACCTATCGTGAATTCGGGCGTCCGTACGATTTCGCCGCGCTGCGCGGCGCCCAGAATGGCTGGCTCAATATCCTTCACCTGCACGGCGAGCGCGATCTGATGTTCGAAATGGCGCTCGACTATCCAGTGCAGGTGCTCAATTGGTCCGACCGCATCGCCGGCCCCTCGTTGCGGGATGCGCGCACCCGCACCAGTCTCACATTGATGGGTGGTTGGAATGAGCAGGCGCTGTTCACCGGCGGCCAGGAAGAGGAAATCAACCGGCAGGCGGTCGATGCCTTCGAGCAGACGCTGGGAATCAAGTTCATTCTCTCACCGGGCTGCTCGATTCCCGACGACAGCGATCCCGTCGCCATGGGAGTCGCCCGTGATACCGCCGATCTGCTGACCAACGATGAGTTCTATGCCGACGAAGAAGGATTCGAGGACGACGCTCACGACGAGGAATGATGCTCGTCCCGCACGGCCAGCGAGGCGATCAGGATTCCCACTCCAGCCGCCGCCACACACGCCAGCGTGACACGCGTCGAAGCCACTGAGGCGAAAAGCCCCCCCAGCAGCGGGGCGATCGCCAGCCCGATATAGCCGCCGAGCAAGGTCAGCCCAGCGGCGGCTCCGGGCGCGGCGGGCATGGCCTTACCAGCCAGGCTTAGCCCGCTCGGTCCAACCCCGGCCAGTCCGAATCCCGCAATGAATGCGCCGGTCAGCGCCACGATCGCCGGACCGCCAGCCACCACGAGAATTCCGCCGATAATCGTCAGGACACCCTGCAGCTGGAAACTCGGCTTCAACCCGAGCCGGTTCACGAACGGGCCGTTGATGATGCGTCCGATCATCAGCGCCACCCCATACGATGCCACCGCCAGCGCTCCGGTGCTGCTGGAAAACCCGCGCTCCTCACGGAGATAGATGGCGACCCATTCCGCGATCAGCACTTCCCCGCCGAACGAAAGCCCGGCCATGGCGGCGGCAATCCGAATCGTGGAATCGCGGAATCCGGAGAGAGACACACTCGATGCCGCTCCGGGTTCCGGCGGGGCGGCGAGCCGGTCGCGGAATCCGACCAGCACCGGCGAGATGAAGATGATGACGAAGAGAGCAATGAGGATCAGATAGACCGTCTTGAAGGTGGCTCCGCTGGCGAAGAGAATCGCCGCGATACCGGCTCCGGCGATCGTACCGGCGCTGTAGCCGGCATGCAGCGGACTCATCACATGGCGTTTGGCCACCCGTTCGGCGTCCATCGCAAGCGCATTGGCGCTCAGGTCGATCGTCGCAAACGAAAGCCCGCGCACCAACATCAGCAACGCGAAAACCAGGAACATGCGGGGAGCCACCACGAACCCGGTGGCGAAGATGACGAACCCAGCGGCCGCAGCCATCAACAACGGAATCTTGCCGGCTCGCTGGATGACCTGACCGCCGAAGACGAAGAGCGGCAATGACAGGATGAGACCGAGCCCGTTCAGCAATCCGAACGCGCCCCCGGAAACGCCAAACGAATCGAGCACATCCGGCCAGGTCGCGCCACCGGCTCCGGCCGCGACCCCCAGCGCGGCCAACGCGGCCGCGATGACAGCCAGAACGCCCCGGAGCTCGGCGCGCATGCCGGGAGACGATGATGCCGAATTCGACACGGTCAATGCAGAAAAAGCCTGTCTAACTGGCGCCCTCGCGCGCGGCCATGATATTGGTCGAATGCCCTGGATCGAGCCGGGAACCGGGATCGTTATAGACCACGGCGTGGTTGACCGCGGTCACCGCCTCGGCCGCGCCGGTCGCGATCAGGCGGAATTTGGCCGGATACCAGCACACATCCCCTGCCGCGAAAACGCCTTCGATGTTGGTTTGCATCGAGACGATATCGACCACGATCTGGTTCTTCTGCAGTTCGAGTCCCCAGGATTTCACCGGTCCGAGATCGGCAAGGAAGCCAATGGCGACGATCAGCTCGTCGGCCTCGACCGAAACGATCGCACCCTCGGCATTCTGGAAATCGACCCGAGCCAGGTGGCCATCATCCCCGGCAAAAACCCCGGAAATCTCGCACTTGGGATAATTGAGATCGACCGATGAGGCTTCGAGCTCCTGCAATGTCGCCTCGTGCGCGCGAAATTTCGACCGGTGAATGACCGTGACCTTGGTCGCGATCGGTTCGAGGGTGAGGGCCCAATCGGCCGCGGAATCGCCGCCACCGACGATGACCACGCGCTTATCCCGGAAATCCTCCACCCGTTTGGCGAAGTAATGCACGCCCTTGCCGGTGAGCTCTTCGACCCCTGGGGCTTCCAGCCGTTTGGGTTCGAAGGCTCCCACCCCACCGCAGATGATGACCGATTTGCTGTGGCGCACCGCTTTCGACGTCGTCAGCTCGAAGGTGCCGTCTTCCAGCTTGGCCAGATGTTGCACCTGCTCGTCGAGCCGAAGATCGGGCTCATCCCGCATGGCCTGCTGATACATCTGCTCGACCAGATCTTTGGCCAGAATTTTCGGAAATCCGGCAACATCATAGATGTACTTTTCCGGATAGATCGCGGTCAGCGCGCCACCTGGTTCCTCCAGCGAATCGATGATCAGCGTGCGAGCCTTGCGCATCCCCGCATAGAATGCGGCGAAGAGACCGGTCGGACCGGCGCCAATGATCGTGATGTCGTAGAGATCGCGCCCGGCGTCGTTGGTCGTCGTGGTCATCGTTGCTGGTCTTGTCCTCGGTCGGTGCTGAACGCGGCTGATATGCCCTTGCAAGGATTCTAGCATCGAAAACTGACGAAACCGCTCGGGATTCGCCCGAATGGATGCAGACTGACGCCCCCGGCGATCGTTGCCGATCGGGCGGGTTGTGTGCCCCGTACAATTGGGGCAATTGGAAACGCGATTCAGGGGGCGCTGCGCACGATGGTCCTTACCAGTAAACAATCACTCGATGAGCTCTATTCGCAACGCGGGAAGAATGTGTCTCCGCCGCGGGTGGGTGATCCGTCGAAATCGGCCGAGATCATCTCGTTCATCTATGGCTTCCCCGATCCGGAGTCGCTGCCGGCGAAGACCGTAGCCGAAGCCGCGGTGCGGGCGCTCGAATCGAACGGTCAGTGGGCGCTGCAATATGGCGCCACCATGGGCGCCCGGCCCCTGGTCGATACGCTGCTCGAAAAACTCCGGCGCGATCAGGGTATCGTCGCCACCCCCGCGAATACGATGATCACCGCCGGCGGATCGCAAGCGGTCGGGCTGATCATCGATCTTTTCGTCGACTGGGACGATACGGTGCTGATGGAAGCGCCCACCTGGATGGGATTCATCTGGGCGCTGAAGAACGCCGGCGCGAACCAGATGGCCATCCCGATGGACGACGATGGCATGGACATGAACGCGCTGCGCTCGACACTGAAAGAACTCCGGGCCGAGGGCGTCACGCCCAAGATGATCTATGTCATCCCCAATTTCCAGAATCCAACCGGCATTTCGATGTCCCTGGAAAAACGAAAACAACTGATCGAGCTGGCGCATGAATTCGGCACGATCATTTTCGAGGATGACGCCTATCACGATCTCCGATTCACCGGCGAGAAGATCCCGTCGATCTACGCGCTCGATCCGTATGGGCTGACGATCTACACCGCAACGTTCTCGAAAACGATGGGCGCGGGCATGCGGCTCGGGTGGCTGGTCGCTCCAGAAGAAGTCATCGACCACCTCGGTGTGCTCAAGGTCGATGGCGGCACCAATATCTTCGGTTCGTATGTCGCCGCCGAATGGATTCCCGAACACTTCTCCGGGCACCTGGTCGAACTGCGCGAAATCTATGGCCGGCGCAAGGAGATCATGCTGAGCGCGCTCGAACGGCATATGCCGGAGGGCACGACCTGGACCAACCCGGAAGGCGGGTTCTTCGTCTGGGTCACATTTCCCGAAGGAATCGATACACAGGAGCTGTTGCCGCGCGCCCGTGAAATGGGGATCGAATACATGCCCGGCGGCAGTTGCTATGCCAACGGCGGCGGCGAAAACCAGGTCCGCCTGTCGTATTCGTTTGCCCGGGA
>JBIQLF010000029.1:0-16198 GCA_044464585.1 Thermomicrobia bacterium | reverse complement strand
CATTCCTGTGTACGTATACTGTAGGTCGCGTTCCTGACCGATCTCGTTCGATTCGAAATCGGGCGAGTCGAACGATCCCGCGGGTCTGGATTCGGCCGCACTATGCAGAACAGCAATTCACCATCCCCAGGTTCGACCCCACCGCCCGGTTCCCATTCGGCGGGCGATCTCGTGGCGCGCGTGCGCGCGTACCTACCGGTAGTGACCACCACGCTTGGCGCATTCGGTTCCCGTTCGAGGCACCTCGATTCCACATTGGCCGATCTTCCCTGGCGCATCGTCATCGGATCGATGCTGACCGCGTTGCCACTGGCGCTGCTGGCATTGGTGGCCGGCGGTTGGGATGTCTCCATGGTGGCCATCGTCGCGCTCGCCATGGTGGCGCTGGCAGCCTACCTGGCCGACTGGGTCGGTGGCGTCTCCGGGCTGATCATCGGGTTTCTGCTGCTCGATGTGCTTTTTGTCGAATCGCGCACGGGCATCGCTAAACCAACCAGCCAGCACGACCGGATGTCGCTCGTTCTCTTCGTGCTCGTGAGTCTGCTGGTCATCTGGCTCGTGCAGCGGGTGAAAGCGGAAGGAACCGAAGACCGGCAAACGGCGATCGCGGCCCGCTCGGCAGCCACGGCGCTTTCGGTACTCGAAAGTGTCGCCGCCACCCAGCAACGTCCCTCGTATTCAGCCCGCAAGCAAATCTATGAGGCGATCGTCCATACGGTCGTCGGGGTCAATCGGGCTCATGCGGGAGCTTTGATGCTCAGCGTTCCGGGAACGGATGAATTCCTGCCCGACGCGAGTTACGGATTCGGTTCCGACGCGGCCGAAACACTCCGGCAGGAAGGCTCGGGGCGAGGCATCATCCGGCGCATCGGTATCGAGCGACGCCCGTTGCAGGTCTACGATCTTCGCGGAACAATATCGAGCGAGCTGCAATCGGGTCCGGTCCGCTCGCTCCTGGGCGCACCCATCATCGCGGCGGACGATCGCGTATTGGGCGTGATCGTGCTCGGATTGCTCGTGCCGCACCGGTTCACCAGCGCCGAGGTCAAGAAGCTGGACGCCTTTTCCAGCCAAATCGCCAGTATTCTCGAAACCATGAGCGCCACCGGCGAACGCGAGTTCGAATTGCAGCAGGCGCGCGACGAGCAACGCCGGTTGGAACGGGTGATCGCCGCAATTCCCGAGGCCGTGGTGGTGGTGGCGCCAGACCGCTCGATCGTGGCCACCAATGCCGTTGCGGGTGAGCTCTTCGGTGAGAATGTCGATGCCGAGTTCTCGCGGCGTCTCCTTGCCCCGGACGGTGCGCCGTTCGAAACCGCTCAACTGCCGATCGAACGAGCGATGCAGTCGGGAGAAGCGGTCGAGGGCGTCGAGCTGGCCATCGAGCGTTCCTCGGGACCGCTCCGGCCCCTGCTCGCGAGCGCCGCGCCGATCCTCGATCAGCAAGGTACGGTCACCGCGGTCGTCGGGGCCTTCCGCGATATCACCACGCTCAAGGAAGCAGCGCGCATCAAGGACGAGTTCGTCTCGGTCGTTTCCCATGAGCTGCGTTCACCATTGACACCGATTCGCGGGTATGTCCAGCTCGTCGCCCGGGAGCTTGCGCGCGAGGGCAACCACGATCTGCAGGTCCAGCGACTCAATTCCATCGATGGCCACGTCGTCCGGCTGGCTCGCTTGGTGGATGATCTGCTCGATGTCTCCCGTTTGCGCGCGGGGTCGCTGGAAATTCGCCCGGTCGCAACCGACCTGGTCGAGCTCTGCCGGGATGTCGTGCAGGTGCGCTCGGTCGGCGAACCGGAAACCCGCATCCAATTCACGCCGCGTCGCGATTCGCTGATCGGAAACTGGGATCCTGATCGCATTCAGCAGGTCATCGACAATCTGGTCGGAAACGCATTGAAATACAGCCCCCCCACGGGATCGGTCACGGTCGCGGTCGATCTCGTGGACGATCAGGCGGTCATCTCGGTCGCGGATCAGGGGCCGGGCATCAGTGAAACCGACCGGCAGAATATCTTCGGCGCCTTTTTCCGGACGTCCGATGCCACCAGCAGTCAGGCGCCGGGTCTTGGGCTGGGTCTCTACATCTGCCGCGAGTTGGTCCGAGCGCATGACGGTTCGATCGAGGTGGTGGAAGCGGCCGGAGGAGGGGCCGAATTCCGGGTCGCTCTTCCGGCAGTGACCGTGGCCGGAGAAATCACCACACCGGTGCAACTCGAGATCGCGCCCATGCTCCTGGAATCCCCGGCAGGGGAAGAGATCACGGCCGCCAGCTGACCGGAGTCATACCGGCGGTCCGCCGTTAGCGGTAACGAACCCGGCTCGTGGAAGGCCGCCGCGCGGGTATCATCCGGGGTTTGCGCCGGAACAGCCCCCGCGAGATCAGCAATCCAGCCGACGTCAGCGCGATCAACCCGAGCCCGCCGATCAGGAACGGATTGATGGAGCTCGTGGAACCGGCGACGTTGCCTTGGGGAACACCGACCACGAAGCGCGAGAATCCCTCGATCTCCGTCGACACACTACCGGCATCCGAGGCCGCCAGCGGCATCGGTTTGAGGGTTTCGCCCTCGACGCGATAGATGCGCGCATGTTCCGAGGTAGAAGCCGACCGCACCGCAATCGTCAAGAGCGCCGGACTGGCGAGATCGTCGACCGCCCGGCCATCCGCCGCGCCGAACGACACATCGAAGGCGGTGCCCGGCACGACCGACACACCCGGAAAGGTGGGAATCGTCTTGTCGTCCACCGGTTTGATCATGACGGTCGTCTGATCGTGCAGGCATTTCGGCGGGACCTGTACCGTTGCGCCAAAGGGAGACGCGAGCGTTCCGCCATCGACCCCGAGGGTGATCGCGTACATGCCATTGGCGCCGGCCGCGGGCCCCAGTTTGGTGTCCGGCGATTCACTCAACGATTGGGCCGAGGTCGAGGCGGTCGAGCGGGCCGGCTGGCGGCGCGTTTGAGCCGCTTCCTCGTCTGCCTGTTCCGGGGTTGGCTGGAGTCCATAGTCGGGACCATTGGCCTCGGGACCGCCGGATGCATCGCCCGCAAAACCGATTGGGTTGGCGATGACGCGCAGAACCGTGTCGAAGCTGCCTTCGGAAATGCCCGTGCCATCGCCCGACGCCTGCCCGTCCTGGGTGGGAGCGGGAGCGCCCAGATCGCCCGCGCCACGGGAAACCACGACCTCGATCGAACACGAATCGACTTCGTTGCCATTGCCGTCCGCGAGGGCAATGCCGAAGGTTCCCGGTTCGTCCGGGGCCAGCCAGCTCAAAACAGCGGTCGACCCACCACCGAGGCCGCCACTGATGGTCGAACCACCGTCCAGATCCGGCTGGAAATCGGTATTCGGAATCTCGATCGGCCAGGATCCGGATTCGGAGGTCAAGGTCAGCCCACCCGACCCACTGACGACGATGCGTGCTTCCATGGATGCCGATGCGGTTGCCGGGCACTGGATGTCCGACGGCGTGTCTGCCGCGGCGTCCGCCGCAACGCCGTGCACCACGGTCGACGCCGTGGCGAGGCGATCGTCGTTCGAGAGGTTGTATGCGCCGAAGGTTACCTCCAGATCGCTATCGGTCTGCGGTGCTTGCCAATCGACGGTGGTTCCCCCGGTGACCACGACCCCAGTATCGCCAGACGCGGGAAAATAGCCGTCGCTGGCCACCAGATAGACATCGCCATTACCCTCGACCGCGATGCTCGAAATGGACCCGCTGGAAACCGTATCCGGCGCGCCGATACGAGAGACCGAAACGCTTTCCCCCGCAACCTCGGTCGGAGAAGCGTCATCACTGGCCGCCTCTCCCGTTTCGCCCGTTCCGGTCTCCGGGATCACGAGCGATATGAGCGAATTGGCGATGCCCATCGTCGTATCGCCGGCGAGGTTATGGCTCTCGACCGTATAGACCACATTGCCGATCTGCCAGTAGACGAGATCGTAGATAGGCGTGACATCGTGCCAGGCCGGATAGCCCATAACCGAATCGTTTTGTTCGAGCTGGACGTTGCGATCGTAATAGGAAAAGGCCGGGATCTCACCGCCCGCCGTACCAGTGACTCGCAGATAGGTCGGCGGCGCTCCCGGGATCAGCCAATAGAAGCTGTAATACCCGTCACTCGCCTGCACTTCCGGTTCTCCACCGAAGGGAGCGGGCACATACGACGGCGCCAGCACGTCGATCCCAACCGCCAGCCGGCTCGCGGTTTCCGGACTGAGCCAATCGGGCAACTGGTATGCGGCGACTGGCGCGGGCTGATTTTGAATGGGAGCGGCGTCGGAAACGGAGACCGACCCGGCCATCGCAAGCACGAAGACCAGAGCCAGGAGAAGAAAACGGAGCGGCGCCTGGCTGCGCCAGACAGATCGATAGCTCATCGTGAGGCCTCACCGCTGCAACGGCGGGACCGTGCCTCCTTTTCGAGATCGAAAACCATGGAGGACACCCCGTTATCACTCGGTCGAGCCAGCATCGGCAGAGTGCCCGTTTTTGCATCCTACAGGGTACCACCACCTGCCATCGGAGACGACCGCCCGGAGCGTGTTCGCCTGAGCGGAGCGGATATGGGAAACCGGGCAACGCGCCGTGCTGGTGATTCCCCTTGCGACGGGTCCGGTGCGGCGGTATAGTCCGCAAAACCTCCATGCGATAGCAGCCAGACGGACATCGGGGTCCCCCCAGAATCGGCGCCGGCGCCATCAGTTCGATCAGATCGTCATCTTCAGGGGAATCATATGACAGACACACAAAAATCGATGTTCTTCCGTAGGGCGCTGGCTGGACGCCTGAGCCGGCGCGAAGTCGTGGAAATCGGTCTTCGGCTCGGGGTGGCGACGCCCGTTCTGACCGCGCTCATCGGAATGCCCGCGGTCGCCTCGGCGTCCTCCGGCAAACGCGCAGCGGCCACACGACCGGTCGCCCAGGCTTCCGATTCGGGCGCCTTGACCGTTCTCTTCGAGGGGGGCACCAACGACATCGACCCCCATTCCTCCTATACGACCCTCGGATCGATGGTTTGTCTCTCCTCTTATGAAATGCTGGTGCGCTACAAGGGAGACAGCACCTTCGAATACGAACCGGTCCTGGCGGATTCTTGGGAATTCAGCTCAGATATGACAAGCTGCACGTTCACATTGCCGCCGAATGTGCTGTTTCACGATGGCACCATTTGCGATGCAACCGCGGTCAAGGAATCGTTCACCCGTTTCCGGATGATGGAGCGCGGTCCCTATATCGTGATCGCCCGCTTCGTCGACGATCCGGATGCCCAAATCACCGCGGTCGATGACCTCACGGTACGGTTCGATTTCGATCGACCGCAACCGCTTTTTCTGGCCGCGATGGCGTCCTCGTTCGGCCCCTTCATCGTCAGTCCGCAAGCATGGAAAGACAATGCGACGGAATACGATGAATGGGCGCATGATTGGCTGAGCTTCAATGCGGTGGGTACCGGGCCGTACCGGTTGGTCGAAAACACCCTGAACGAAGGCGTGCGACTGGAACGCTTCGACGATTACCACCGGGGTTGGGACGGAAATCATTTCAGCGAGGTCTTCATCCGCAACGTTCCGGAAACGTCGACGCGCCGCCAGTTGATGGAACGCGGCGAAGGCGATGTCACGACCTATAACCTGCTCGCCAGCGATATTGCCGAGCTGCAGAAGCTCGACTCGCTCGATGTCCGGATCTACGACTCGACCCGGGTCAATTGGGCGATGCTCAATGTTCCCAAGCTCAAGACCATCGAAGCGCGCCAGGGACTCTGCTACGCCTTCCCATATCAGGAGAATATCGACTCGGTCGCCAAGGGGCTCCTGAAACGCTCGGGACCGATCCCCTCGACCATGCGCGGATACGATCCGGATGCCTTCCAGTTTCCGACCGATCTGGAAAAAGCCAAAGAGCTGCTCATCGCGGGCGGTTTCGAGGAAGGTTCGTCGTTCGAGTACCTCATCTCCTCGGATTTCGCCGACGATCAAACGACCGCCCAGCTCTTCCAGGCGAATCTGCAGCAGATCGGTTTCGATCTCACCATTACCCAGGTCGATCTCGCGACCTATGACGACATGATCTATGGCGATTCCGGCGCCGAAGAACGTCCCGAGATCATGGGCGGCTGGGCATGGTGGCCCGATTACAATGACCCATGGAATCAGCTCGCTCCGAATTTCCTCATCTCCGCCCAGGGAGGCGGCGGCTCCAACGGTGGCGACTATGCCAATGACCGCTTCGAGGAGCTGATGAAGGAAGCGGAGGCATTCACCGTCGAAGCCGAGCTCGATACGCTCATGAAGGAAATCCAGCAAATCCTGATCTACGACGATCCAGCTGCCATCTTCTACGGAGAAACCAAGTACTACACCGTGCTCAAGAAAGGCATCGGAGGCTTCGTTCCGAATCCGCTCTATCTCCAGACCTACATGTTCTATGACATGTATCGAGAAGAGGGAGCATAGGCAGCCGCCACGGGACCGGCTTCGCGAAAGGGCTGATCGGTGGTCGCGCGCCTCATCATCCGGCGGTTGCTCTTCCTGGTTCTGGTGTTGCTCGGACTCTCGGTCATCACCTTCACCCTGTCGCACCTGGTTCCCGCCGATCCGGCGCGTATGATCGCCGGGCCGCGGGCCAGCAAATCGACCGTCGAGAAGATCCGCAAGGAATACGGACTCGACGATCCGTTGCCCGTCCAATATGTGAATTATGTCAAAGGCGTCGTGCGGCTCGATTTCGGCACATCGTTCAGCTCGCGGCGGCCCGTGCGTGAGGATTTGGGACGTTATCTCCCCGCCACGATCGAGCTGGGATTCTATGCCTTTCTGATCTCGGTCATCGTCGGAGTCCCGCTTGGAGTCGCCTCGGCAGTCAAGCGGGACTCATGGATCGATCATCTCTCCCGGTTCATCTCGATTTCTGGCTTGGCGCTACCGGTCTTCTGGCTGGCGCTGATGGCCCAGTTCTTTTTCTTCGGCAAACTGGGTTGGCTTCCGGACGGCCAGCGTCTGCCGAGTTCGGTCGACCCGCCCCGGTCGATCACCCGGCTGTATACGATCGATTCGATCCTGACGGGCAACTGGCATACCCTCTGGCTTTCATCCAAACACCTCCTCCTGCCGGTGCTCGTGCTGGCGTACGGCTCACTGGCGGTCGTAACCCGGATGGTGCGCGGCGGCATGATCGAGGTGCTGAACCAGGATTACATCCGCACCGCCCGCGCCAAGGGCTTGGCCAACGATGCCGTCGTCCGTCGCCATGCGATGAAGAACGCCCTGCTTCCCACGGTGACCTCATTGGGATTGCAGGTCGGCTTGCTCTTTTCGGGCGCGTTCCTGGTGGAAATCGTCTTCTCGTGGCCCGGGGTCGGCCGGTACGCGGTCAATGCCATTCAGGCAGTGGATTACAACGCCACGATGGCGACCACGCTGGTCATTGCCGCCATCTTCGTCGTCGTCAACATGTTCGTCGATATTCTCTATCTGTTCCTCGACCCGCGGATTGCCATCTGATGGACGCCGATCGCATCGATCCAACTACGCTCACCGCGGCCTCGGGTATCGGCGCACCGCTCTTCCAGGCAAAGCGGAGCCGGTTCGATACCCAGATGTGGCGTAACCTGAAACGGTTCCTGATCGGCAACCGGCTCAATCTGCTCGGTGTCATCATCGTGCTCGTCTTTCTCTTCCTGGCGCTGTTCGGGGAGTTCCTGGCCCCGCACGATCCCTACGCGCCCGATATCACGAACTCAAAATTGCTTGCTCCGTCATTCACCCACCCCTTCGGCACCGACGAGCTGGGTCGCGATGTGCTCAGCCGCATCATGACCGGCACGCGCATCTCGCTGCAGGTGGCATTCATCGTGCTGGGTTTCGCGGTCACCTTCGGAACCATCGTCGGATTGATTTCCGGCTATTTCGGCGGGTGGGTAGACGAAGCGCTGATGCGTTTCACCGATATGTTCCTGGCGTTCCCGGCATTGATCCTTGCCGTTGCGATTGCGGCATCGCTCGGCCGCAATCTGCGCAATACGATGATCGCGCTGGCCACGGTCTTCTGGCCGTGGTATGCGCGTTTGGTGCGGGCGCAGGTGCTTTCCATCAAGGAACGGGAATTCGTGCAGGCGGCCCACAGCATCGGCATGTCGCGCAGCCGCATCATGCTGCGCCATGTGCTTCCCAACGCGGCGTCGGTCATCATCATCCAGATCACGCTCGATGTCGGCTATGCCGTGCTGGCGACGAGCTCGCTCAGCTTCATCGGACTCGGAGCGCAACCACCCTCCCCGGAATGGGGAACCATGATGGCGACCGCGCGCAACTATTTCCGGGATGCCTGGTGGTATATGGCCTTTCCCGGTTTGGCGCTCACGCTGACCGTGCTTGCCTTCAACCTGCTGGGCGACGGTTTGCAGGACGCCCTCGATCCGCGATCCAACCGCCGCTGACCCTCACCGGCATCCTGGCCCGGGGATCTGCGGCCCCCGAGGCCATCCGTGGACGCGGGTCGAAAACGCACCGGGCGTCATGGTATAGTTCTGCGCTTGCGGGTGCCTTGCGCCCGATTTTTGATGCCTGTTGTTTGGCGCAGCCGCGCAATCAGTGAAATGCAGCCATGAGCGAAAAGACGAACACCCAGACGACCGCCAGCGATGCGAAATACGCCATCGTCGAAACCGGCGGAAAGCAGTATCGAGTCAAGGTCGGTGATGTCCTGAGCGTCGAGAAGCTCGATGGCGAGGCCGGAACCAATGTCACGCTGGACCGGGTCCTCCTGATCGGCGGCAACGGCGATGTGCAGGTCGGCGCGCCGGTCATCGAAGGCGCCACGGTCGCGGCCACGATTGCCGACCAGTACCGCGGCGAGAAGATCGTCGTCTTCAAATACAAGCCCAAGAAGAACTATCGCCGGAAGACCGGACATCGCCAGTCGCTGACACGGCTGCAGATCACGGGCATCGAGGCCTAGGGCCCAATCAGGCTACGAAGGGAACAAGACAATGGCTCATAAGAAAGGCGTCGGCAGCTCCCGCAACGGGCGCGACAGCGCGTCGCAACGGCTGGGCGTCAAACGATACGACGGTGAGTTCGTCCGTTCTGGCACCATTGTGGTCCGCCAGCGCGGCACCGAGTTCTGGGTTGGCAACAACGTTGGCATTGGCAAGGATCATACGATCTACGCCAAGATCGACGGTGTCGTTTGCTTCGAGCAGATCAGCCGCCAGAAGAAACGCATCAGCGTCTACCCCGAAGACATCTATCCCGTCGGTGGGGCGCCCAAGGGCGAGCTCGCGGCGGCGCCCGTCGCAACTGCTGCCGATTAGGCAACACCAGAAACCAGAAACATGCCTCTCCGAATACTGGACGGAGAGCGCAAGGAGATTCGGAACTCAATGAAAGCCGGCATTCATCCCAAATACGTCGAATCGACCGTGACGTGCGCCTGCGGCAACACCTTCACGACTCGTTCGACCCGCCCCCAGCTGCGCACCGACCTCTGCAATGTCTGTCATCCGTTCTACACCGGTGAGCAGCGCATCGTCGACACCGCCGGTCAGGTCGAACGCTTCATGAAGCGCATGCAGGCCGCCGCTTCGAGCGAGGCTCGCCCGTCCAAACGCCAGGCGCGTCTTGCCGATCGGCAGTCGAAGATCGAAGCCGAGCGCAAGCGTCAGGCCGAAATCGCGGCGCAGGCCGAGGCCGAAGAAGCTGCTGCGCGGGCAGCGGCCGCTGCCGCGGCTGCCGAGGTTGCAGCCGCCGAGACGGCTGCGGCGCCCGAATCGGTCGAAGCGTAAGATCGCGCTTCACCAGACGCAACAACACGAATGCCCGGGACCATATGGCCCCGGGCATTTCGCTATTCGAACGCAACTCCGGCGAATTCGAGTGTGCGTTGCGCCATTCGCAGATTCGCCGCATCGATCATTTCCGACCCCATGGCCGCGGCGCCTCGCCCAGCAGCAGTGGCCGCCCGGTATGCCGCGACCACTTGGCGAGCCCGCTCGATTTCGCCGGTCGTGGGCGTGAACACCTCATTGACGATGGCGATCTGGTCGGGATGGATACACCATTTGCCATCGAATCCGAGGGCCCGGGCTCGCATCGCGGAGATTCGCAAACCGTCCGGGTCCCGAAAAGCCGCATACGGGCCGTCGATCGCACTGACTCCCGCGGCATGCGCGGCGATCGAGATGCGACTCATCGGATAATGCCAGCGATGGCCCCCATATGCGTCATCCCACTGGTCAGCCACGCCGATCCCCGCCAGCGGATACCCGGCTGACGCGGCGAAATCACCCGGCCCAAAAGTCAATGCGGCAATGCGGCCATCGCAAATTGCAATCTCGTCCACGCGGATCAAGCCCTGGGCAGTTTCGATTTGAAGATCCAGACGGACCCGGCGCTGGCAACCGAATTCCAATTCCAGTTGCCGCACGAGCAGCACGATCGCGCGCACATCGATGGCGCTCCCGACTTTCGGGATGACGATCCGGTCGACCCCGCAATTGGTCGCCTGGTGGATTTCGACGATATCCCGATACATCCACGGGGTATCGAGCCCGTTGCATCGAAATGTCCTGGGCCGCCCGCGCCAGTCGCGCTCCGCGATCGACTCGGAGACGAGCATCCGGGCGGCCGCTTTCCGGTCGGGAGCAACCGCGTCTTCGAGATCGAGCATGACGATATCGGCGTCGCTGGCGAGCGCCTTCTCGATCATGCGGGCATTGTCGCCCGGCACCGAAAGCACCGAGCGCGCACGGCTCATGAGCCTGGGGACCAAACCGGCAAGGTGATACTCGATGGGCGCTCGGCATCGTGATAGATCACCTGGGTTGCGGTGATCGCATCCGAGAGTCCTTCGGAGCTGGGGCTCTTGCCGGTATTCAGATTCCGGTCCCATTGCGGAAAATCATTGCTGGCGACCTGAACGCGGATCTGCTCGCCCGGGTTCAAAAGGACGCCCACCGGCCCCAATGGAATCTCATAACGGTAGACGGCGCCCGGTTCCAGCAGCGACGGCTCGGAAAGCGAATCGCGATACCGGGCCCGCACGATTCCCTCCTGCAGGTTGGTCGAATCACCGTTGGCATCGACGACACACAGGCGAATCGCGAAGTCGGTATCGACCGCGGAGGTCGCCGCATAGACCGTGGCCGAAACATCGCCGATCAGATAGAGCGGTTCATCGAGCGGCGCGGAGGTGTAGATCAGCACGCCATTGTTGACCTCGCGCACCGCCTGCCCGGCCGGACCCATCGGCGCCACGTGCTCGAAACAACAGGAATGGCCGCCGGGACCGGGGTGGGGAGCCGCCGGGTCGTAGGTGTAGATATCGGGCAGCTCGCCGGCCGGGGCCGATACGCTCAATATACCGTCCCCGAAAACGGAATTGGCGCGTCCCTGGGAATGCAGGAAATACTCGACCGGGGTCGTGCCCGATGGCGGCCAGTTGTCGAAATCGCGCCACGCGCCTTCCCGCAATACGAAGAGCCGGACCAGCGGATCGGCATCGACCACCGGCTCTGCTTTCAGATGACGGTCGAACCAGTCGATCTGCCACTCGTCGAATGCGTGTGGCGTGGCATCTTCTCCCGGACCGCCGAGTGGCCGCCACGGAATGTGGAACCAGGGACCGATCAACAACCGTTGGTTGGCGCGCGCGTGTTCGGTACCGGCCTGCGCGCGCATGCCAACGAAATTCTTCACCGACCCGCTGAGGAAGACATCGTACCATCCGGCGACATGCAATGCCGGAACCTCGATCCGGCTGTAGTCTTCGTCGATACTCCACTTCTTCCAATAGTCGTCATAGGTCGGATGCGCCAGCCAATCGGCGAAATACTGCGTATCCGGGGAATCGAGCACTGGAATGGAATCGAGGGGGAGCGACCAGTCGAGCGCCAGCGAGGATGCGAACGAGCCAGCATAGGCCGCCGCCATCTGATCGTCGCCCCGCCTCTGCGCGGTATTGATTCCCAGACTCAGTGCCCAGGAAAGCGTGAATCCAAGCGCCAGAGCGCCCTGATTGTAGGTCCAGCCCTCGTAATATTGCGAAGCGGTTTCCGCCGGGATCATGGCCGCCAACGACGGGGGTCGCAGGGTGGCCGCGAGCAATTGCGTGGCTCCGCCATAGGACATCCCGAACATGCCAACCGCGCCGGTCGATCCATCCAGCTTGCCACACCACTCGATGGTGTCGTATCCATCCTCCGCCTCGTACTGGAAGGGATAGAACTCACCCTCGGAACGATAGCGGCCGCGCGTGTCCTGACTGACGACGATATACCCCTGCCGGGCATACCAGCTCGGATGTGCATAGATGATGTTTTCGGCCTGGGTCTTGTCATAGGGGATACGGATCAGCAGGACCGGATACGTTCCTGGTTCCTCCGGGCGATAGATATCCGCCATCAGGATCGTTCCATCCCGCATCGGAACCGGCACATCGACTTCGACCGTTACACCTGGAACCGTAATTGCCACGTGATCGTTCTCCTGACAGCGATCGTTCCAGGCGGCGCCGCAGCCGCCTTCGCGGCAGCATACGCGCGGGTCCCGATGCGGTCAAACCCCGAACGACGCGTGACATGCGCCGGCATGGCTACAATTGCAGCGTATCCGCACGGATCGCGGGAACGGCGTTGCAGTGCCGGTCCAGTCGCATGATTCAATCGGTCGAACGACAGACTCGCATGAACCCAGCGCTTCCCGAACAACCTGTCCAGGGACCCGAACGCTCCCGCCTCGGATTCCTCAGCAATCGCCGGCGCAAGATCGCGGCCGCGCTGCTGTTCGCGCTCTCGATCGTGACCATTGTGATGGCCGTCCAGAGTTGGCAGATACTGAGCGCGATCGTCGATGTCGAGCATTCCGCCGTCGTCCCCCTGCCGCCGAGCGAGCTCGGGCTGGCAACAGCGACGCCACCTCCGGCGACTGGGCAGCCCGCCCTGGCTGCTCCGCCGAGCGCTCCTCCGTTCACACCTGCCGCCGATCCTCCCGGCCCCGCAACCGCGGCGACAACCCCCACCCCCACGAGCGAACCGGATCGGACCGAACCGCTTTCGCAGCTCGACGTTGCCCGGCAGCTGGTCGATGCGGGAATTGCGGGCGGCGATCCTGGCGCTTCCGACATATGGAGCGGTGCGACTGGACTCAACATTCTCGTTCTCGGAGTGGACAAGCGCGCCGATGGCGGCGATCAAAACGCGGACGTGATCATCGTCGCTCATCTCGATCTGGTGAATCACCGGCTTTCCGGCGTGAGTCTGCCGCGCGATCTGGAGGTCGAGATCCCTGGCATCGGACCGGGCAAGATCAACGGCGCTTATAACGACGGCGTGGTTGCGAGTCCGGACGATCCGGTGGCCGGGGTCGCCAAGATCCGCGACACGATCGAATCGCTCTTTGGCATTCCAATCGATGGCTACGTGCTGGTGGATTTCTCCGGATTCAGCGATGTGGTCGATGCCATGGGCGGGATCACGGTCGATGTTCCCTATGAGATCGTGGATACCGAATACCCGACCGAGGATTACGGGATCCAGACGATCCATTTCGACCCCGGACCGCAGAACATGGACGGCGCCGAAGCGTTGATCTATGTGCGCACCCGCCACGCCGACAGCGACGATGCGCGCCGGCAGCGGCAACTCGATGTCATTCGCGCCATCTTCGCCCAAGGGAAATCGATCGAGTCGATTGCCAACGCCGACCAGGTCATCCTCTCGGCCGGCGGGGCAATTCAAACCAGTTTCGATCTGGAACAGCAATTGACGCTGGCGCGTATCGCATTCGAGATGACCGACGGAGATATTCACCTGACGACGCTGGGAGAACCGCTCCTGCAGCCGAGCTGGAGCGAAGACGGTCTTTGGATCTACACGGGCGATCCCGCCGCAATCAAAGCATTCGTGCTCGGCGCGCTCTCGACCAGCCCGGGCGATGGCGCGACCCCGCAATCAGGCTCCTGATTCGTCGCTGAATGCCAGGCTGGTTTCGAGGCCGGAATAGCCAATCGTCGTTTGCGGGAAGACGGCTGTCGCATTATCGAGATAGCAGGCCGGATCGGATACAGCCGGACTGAAATGCGTGAGCCAGAGGCGATGCGCCGCGGCATCCCGGGCAATGGTGGCCGCCTCCCGAAATGTCATGTGCATATTCCTGATCGCTTTTTCGAGATCGGCGTCGTCGCCATACGTGCCTTCACAGACCAGCAGATCGACATCGCGCAGCAACTCCGGCATCTCCGGAACTGGGCGCGTGTCGGTCACGAACCCCAGCGAAACACCCCGGCGCTCCGGACCGAGAAAGCCAGTGCCGTCGTATCGAATTCCGTCCCATTCGATCGACTCGCCGCGCTGGAGCGCCGACCAGAATCGCACGGGAATCCCAGCCGCCTTGGCGCGTTCGGCCTCGAATGGACGGTCCCGCGCACGATCGATCCGGTAGAAAAAGCAACGATCCCGGTGCTTGGCCTCGCCCACGGCCAGGTCGATCCCGGCCGGCAGGCGCAATCGTTCTCCCGCCTCGATCTCGTGGACCATCACATCGAAGGGAAGCCCGGGAACGACGACGGTGAGCGCCTGCGCCACCGCCAGGGTGCCCGGAGGACCGTAGACCGTCAGTGGCTCGGTCCGGCCGGCATTGCCGACCGAAAAGAGCACTCCCGCCATCCCCATGACATGATCGGCGTGCAAATGACTCAACACGATCGAAGAAAGCCGTTTGAATCCCCAGCCCGAAACACGCATCGGCACCTGGGTGCCTTCGCCACAATCGAAGAGGGTCATCTCGCCCTCGCATCGAACGAGCAGCGAGGAGAGATAACGATCGACCAGCGGCATCATCGCGCCGGTGCCCAGCAGGCGAACATCGATCATTCGGAACCGCTCCGAATCACGTAGGATAGACGGAACTCGAGGTCGATCCCTGTTGAAAGGACCCGCACCGGATGCCCCAACTCTTCACCGCCGAGGACATTGCTCGCTTTCGCAGCGAGACGCCCGGTTGCGCGCATGTCGCTCATTTCAATCATTCAGGCTCCTCGCTCATGCCGCAGCCCGTGGTCGATGCCGTGATCGATCATACCCGGCTGGAAGCCCAGATCGGCGGCTACGAAGCGGAAGATGCCGCAAACGAACGATTCCTCTCCGTTTACGACGCACTGGCACGGATGTTGAATGCCAGCGCGTCCGAAATCGCGCTCGTGGAAAATGCCACCCGCGCCTGGGATATGGCCTTCTATGCCATTCCGTTCGCGCCAGGCGACCGCATCCTGACGTCCATCTCTGAGTATGCCAGCAATGTCATCTCGTTTCTGCAAGTCGCCAAACTCGGCGTCACCGTCGACGTGGTGCCAAACGACGAGTTCGGGCAGATCTCGATCGACGCACTCGGTTCGATGCTCGACTCGACGGTCAAGCTGGTCGCGTTGACCCACATGCCGACCAATGGCGGCCTCCTGCAGCCCGCGGCCGCCGCCGGCAAGCTGGCTCGAGCGAACGGTTCCTATTTCCTGCTGGACGCCTGTCAAACGGCCGGGCAATTGCCGCTCGACGTCGAAGACCTTCGATGCGATTTCCTCTCCGCAACCAGCCGGAAGTTCTTGCGTGGCCCGCGCGGTGTCGGCTTCCTCTATGTGCGGGAGGAGGTCATCGATCAGCTCGAACCGCCGATGCTCGATCTGCATGCCGCCGAATGGACATCGCCCGATGGATATCGCATCCGTCCCGATGCCAAACGCTTCGAGAATTGGGAGAAGAACTACGCCAACCACCTCGGTATGGGTGTTGCGGTCGATTATGCGCTGGACGCCGGACTCGATCGTATCTGGCTCCAGATCCAGCGGAATGGCACGCTTCTGCGAGAACGGCTCGCTTCCATTCCCGGCGTGACGGTGCGCGATCTGGGAGAGACCAAAGGCGGGATCGTCACCTTCGAGATCGCCGGGGCCGATCCGGTCGAAACGACCCGGCGCCTGCGGGAACGATCGATCAATACCTCCAGCAGCGGCGTCTCCAGCACGCGCTTCGACATGGAATCCCGCGGTATCGAGAATATGACGCGCTCCTCGGTCCACTACTTCACCACCGGTGAAGAGATCGACCTGCTGGCGAACGCGGTCGAGGACATTGCGCGGGGCTGAGTCCTGAGTCCTGAGTCCTGAGTCCTGAGTCCTGAGTCCTGAGTCCTGAG
>JBIQLF010000028.1:9774-31876 GCA_044464585.1 Thermomicrobia bacterium | reverse complement strand
CCCTAATCGAGCGCGGCTAGAAAATCCGGATCGACCGCGAAGGCGTCGGCAACGCCGAGACGCTGCATGATGACGATACTGAGCGCGTCGTTGAAATTGAGCGGTTTGGTCGATTCGAGCACCCGTCCGCGCGCCTGCTCCAGATCGTTGGAATCCGCGACATAGACCGGGAGACCCATTTCATCGAGCCAGGTCCGGGCGGTGTCGTGTCCATGCGAACCGGCCAGGATGTCGTAGGTCTCGGCCACGATGTGGTTACTGGTGAAGAGCCGGTAGCCATCGGCTTTGAGCGATTCGTAGGCATCCACCGCGGCACGGTGGGTGACATCGTCCCGATCGACCAATGAGATGAGCGCCGAGGAATCGACAAATGCAGCGAGCGTGGTCGGGAGTGGGGTCGCCATCTTCTAGCGCCTCCGCCAGATGGCTTGCCGGTAGGCGTTCTTGCCTTCCGCCAGGTTGCTGCCGCCGCCCGCGGCAATGGCAATGGTCGATCCGAGGGGATCGCTCATGGCTGCCGTGGCAATGCGGTCGAGAAACGCCCGCGCATCGCGCTTCTGCTCGCCGAACGCTTGCAACGCGTGTTGCTCGATGAACCATTGGCCACCGATACGCCGTCCATCCAGACGGCCCTCGCGGAGATAGCGCCGCACTTGTTCGGTCGATCGGTCCAGACGAACCGCGGCATCCGCCACGGTCAGCAATTCGCCGCCGTCCACCACTCCCTCCATCTGCTGGATGCGCGGCTGCCGGCCCTGCGGGGGCGCTACCGGCGCATGTCCCTTATCTTCCCGGGCCACATTATACGGGGTAGCCGAGCGAATGGCATCGCCGTTTTCGAGCGCGCGCGCTCATCCCCGTCACTCCGGGGCAGGACGACTGGGGTATCCTGCGGTGTCGGAACGTCTCGCGAGGATCTTCGAAAATGAGCACAACATGGGATTGGAAACTCGAGGACGCGGTCGAAGAACTCGATAGCGGGCTCTTCCTGATCGACCTGGGATTCCAGAATCGCAAAGAAGTCGTGGCGGCCTATCTGCTTGCGAGCGACAACGAGCTGGCGCTGATCGAAACCGGACCGGGTTCGACGGTCGAGCATCTGCGCCGGGCAATGAAGCGGATCGGATTCAGCTTTCAGGATCTGACCCGCGTTCTCGTGACCCATATTCACCTCGATCACGCTGGCGCGGCGGGATTGATCGCGCGGGAAAATCCGCGGGTGGTGGTGCATGTCCATCCGTTCGGCGCACCGCACCTGATCGATCCAGCCAAGCTGATTGCCAGCGCCACCCGCATCTATGGGGACCAGATGGGACCGCTTTGGGGCGATTTCGCGCCGATTCCGGCGAATCAGGTCGTGGCATTCGAGGACGAACAATCGCTGATGGTGGCGGGGCGGTCGTTGCGGGTCTATTTCACCCCGGGTCATGCCTGGCATCATGTCGCCTTCTGGGATCAGCCAACGGCGACATTGTTCACCGGGGATGTGGCCGGGGTGCGCATGCCGAACCATACCTACGTCTGCGCTCCGACGCCGCCGCCCGATCTCGATCCCGGCGCCTGGGCCAACAGTGTGGCCCGGATGGAGGCGCTGGGCGCGCGCCGGTTATGCCTGACGCATTTTGGTCCGGTGCACGATCCCGGCTATCATCTCGATCGGGTCATGCCGGAGGTGAATACCTTCCTTTCGATCGGGGTCGATCTCTTCGAACGCGGAGCCAACCAGGACCGGGTGCGGCAAGCGCTGACCGATCGCATGGCGGCCGATCTCGACTCGAACGATCCCGAGGTGTTGGCCAATTATGAAATGGCCACGCCGGCGTATATGGCCGCGATGGGAATCGAACGATATTTTCGGAAGCGCACCAGCTGATTCGCATATGACATGCTATGCAAGAATGCGGTCATCTGGTATATACCCTGCTGGTGGACATCCTTTGATATGGATGCGCTGTGGCCGTGGGGTCGGTTCGGTGGCGCGCGACGGGCGTCTTCCGGGCGATTGCCGAACCTGTTAGCATCGCGAGTGAACTATGCGCTGCCAACGCAGCGCCAAGCGATCGAATGGAGCAAAACATGCGACAACGTTCCCCTGAGGTGAAGAGGCTTTCTCGCATTTCTGCGAGAGGCGGATTGCTTGCCGCTTCGCTGGGAATCGTGTTGCTCGTGGCCGCGTGCGGGAAACCGTCCACCGAGCCCGTGCCGACTGTGACGCGGATCGCCAGTCCGGCCAATGCCCCGGTCATCGAACCGACGAAGACGCCAGCACCGACCGAGGCGCCCGCCGAGCCCACGTCTGAACCGGCCACGGCCGAAGCTGCCGGGAGCGTCGCTCCTGAAGCGGCCACCGTGGAGTCCGGCAGTGTGGTTCCCGAAGCGGCCACGCCAGAAGCCGCAACCGCTGTTGCCGAGACGACCGAAGCGTCCGCCGAGGGAGGCGACTATGCCGGGCTCGTTGGCGATGTCTCGAAGGGCAAGCAGCTTTCGGCGCAGTGCCTGGCCTGCCATTCCATCGATGGTTCCACGGTTGTCGGTCCGACCTGGAAGGGACTCTACGGCCACGAAGTGACCTTGACCGATGGCAGCACGGTCACCGCGGATAGCGATTACATCGCGGAGTCGATCCGCGACCCGAATGCCAAGGTCGTCGATGGCTTCCCGCCCGTGATGCCGCCGTTCACCTATCTTTCCGATCAGGACATTGCGGACATCATCGCCTACATCAAGACGCTCGACGAGTGATGCTGGTTCGCGGCGCAGAATCGCTCCGCGAACCTCGAGAGAACTTCGGTGAATCGGCCTCCCCGTGCGGAACACGGGAGGCCGATTTGCATTCAGGCGATCGCTTCGGCGTCCGAAGTCGATAGCTCGATCTGCGCCAGCGAATCGATGAGCGGCAGCCGCATGCAAACTAACGGATGGTCGTCGGCCGCGGCGCGGCAATAGCGCAGCTCGCCACACCCCAGGCACTGGTGCACGATCACCTGCTCGCCATTGCGACGGAAAGCCATGCCGACCGGCGCCATCAGGCTGCGGCATTCGTTCTTCCGGTCACCCGGTGTGCGATCGACATGTCTCGAATAGAGACAGAGCGGGCAATGGTTGCGATGCCGGCCGCCGCTGATCGTTGGGCCGACGAATGTCTTGCAATGACCGCACTTGAATGCTTCGGTTTGGGTCCGGCGGCGAGATGGCGCCCGGTACGGTCGTTCGTGTGTGCGCCGGAAACTCGAATCGTCTCCGGCGTCGTCTGAAATCCAGGTGGTTCTCTTTCCTGTACGGGACAACGTGGTTTGCTCCAGCGTTGGAAAACGACAGACGGTTTTCTGCGCTCGCGCGCTGGACAAGGACAGTCGCCATGAGATTTCTCCATTTCGGATGCGCCGGAGGACACGCCCGATGGCATGCCGGCTCCGGACGATCGGACACGATCGGATGCCGGCATCGCCGGCCGGTGCGATGACTGGGTTGGTTGCCGAATGAATGAGGTCAGCGGGCGCTGGAAAGCGTGCGCCAGCATCGGGTCATGAGCGGGCGCTCATGACCGAGGGGAGGAATTCCAGAAGACAGGAGACAGCATCGCCGATCGAAAAGGGACTACTCCCCTAACCCCGGATTCGAGACAAGGATCATGGTGGCGGTCATCGAGGCATTCCTGCTTCCAGCCCGGCGATAGTCCGGGAGCTTTGGCGCATTCGAACAGCGCCACGTCGTATCTTAGAGACGAGTGGGTGTGCGCGCAAGCGATAGAATCGCGATGCGTTGCTGCCGGAGCTGGTGCTGAATACCGAACGATTTCTTTGTTTGCCCGCCTGGATGGCGCAGGAGGCCGATTCGACCGATGACAACTGATTCTTCTCGCCGGCTCGCGGGCAAGACCGCGCTCGTGACCGGCAGCACGCGTGGGCTTGGACGGATCACCGCGGAATGGCTGGCCCGCGAAGGCGCCGATGTGATCGTTTCCGGGCGTCAGGCTGCCGCGGTCGAAGCAACGGTCAGCGCATTGAGGGAACTGGGGAGCAACGCCTTTGGCATCCCGGCTGATCTGGCCGATCTGGATGAGACCGATCGCCTGGCGACAGCAGTGCTCGACCACGCACCCGGGCTGGATATCCTCGTCAACAATGCCGGAATGAGCATCCGCCAATCATTCTGGGAGGTCTCGCGCGAGCAATTCGATGAGCAGTTGAATGTCAACTGGCGTTCACCGTTCGTGCTCAATCAGCGTATTGCCAGGAATATGATCGACCGGGGTATTCAGGGCCGGATCGTCAATATCAGCACGATCGGCGCGCGCGCCTGTCACCGGGACGCGCTGGTATACGACGCGGCCAAGGGCGCGGTCGAGGTCATGACCCGGAATATGGCCTTCGAATTAGGACCGTATGGAATCAGCGTCAATTGCGTGGTCCCCGGCAATATTGCGGAGCGTCCGGGGACGACCTGGTCCGAATGGTGGGATGTGGGAGCGAAGAAGATTCCGCTCGGCCGCATTGGCAAGGCGGACGATATTGCCGCTGCCGTTCTCTTCTTCTGCTTGCCGGAAACAGCCTTCACCACCGGACAGTCCTTGCTGGTCGACGGTGGGCACGATACCTATCTGCCGGAGTTCTAGAGCCGCTGTGGAAAGAAGGGCCTGCCTCCCAGATCCGACATCCCGACCGAAGCGAAGTGGAGGGAGCTCCTCGCCGCGGCGAGTCTTCCCGGACGACTCGGGGTCGTGAGGGCAGGCAAAACGTGCTGCAATCGCTCTCGTCCGCTGGTTTCATCGAACCACGCCGATTGTATCGCTGGCGAGTGAGGCGCGGGTCGCGTCCCCGGGGCTCGACGCATCGAAACAGCGGTCCGTTGCAGCCAGACCCACCTCGAACGTCCCGGCGAGACGAGCGGTGGCAACGATCGCGCCTGGAAAGCCAAACCGCTCGGCATCCGGTACATTCATCTGGATGATGTGCTGCGAGAGACGGATGCAGAAGAGGATATGCGCCAATGAACGATACCTTGAACGGAAGTGTGGTCCGGGCGACGGAACTCTATGGGTTGGTCGCGCCCGGCCAGCCACGGGAACTGCTCGATTTCTTGATCGATCACCCAGATCAGCGATTCGACAGCGAAGCACTCCAGGCGGCGCTCCAGTTTCCCCGGCATAAGGATGTGGCCCTGGCGGCTTATTCGATCGGTGAGTCGGCCGCGGCGCTCGGACTCGAACGCCCGTGGACCGAAGGGCAGCTCGGCTACGAGATGTCCGCCGAAACGGCCGCGCTTCTGGCCCGCGCGCGACGATAGGAGTGCTCGCATGCCCGACTATGGCCGGCCAATCGAATTCGGCGTCTTTCTCGACCCCGGCGCGGCCCAGGCGGCCACCGTGCTCGACACGATCGCGCTGATCGATGAGCTGGGATTCGACCTGATTGGTATTCAGGATCATCCCTATAACCGTGCTCACCTGGATGCCATGACCCTGATCGGCATGGGGCTGGCGCGCACCGAGCGGGTGCGTTTCTTCCCGGATGTTGCCAGTTTGCCCTTGCGCCCGCCGGCGATGCTGGCAAACCAGTCGGTCACGCTCGATCTGCTGGGGAATGGCCGCTTCGAACTTGGGCTGGGAGCGGGCGCGTTTTGGGATGGCATCGCGGCGATGGGTGGCCCACGCCGCGCTGCTGGTGAGGCGTATGCCGCTCTGGACGAGGCGATCGATCTGCTGCGGGCGGCGTTCGATGGCGCGCGCAGTGTCGATCTCGAGGGCGCCGTCTATCGGGTGCGTGGTTGGCGCCCTGGTCCCCAACCGGCGAACCGCATCGGCATTTGGCTCGGGGTGCTGGGACCGCGGGCGCTCCGCCTGACCGGGCGCAAGGCCGATGGATGGGTGCCCTCGCTGGCATATTGCGCCCCGGCGACCGCGCGGCAATCGATGGCGCGGATCGATGCCGCGGCGGGCGAAGCAGGGCGCGATCCTTCGGCTATCCGCCGGGTCTACAACATCTGGGGCGCGTTCGACGATACCGCTCCGACCGCGATCGATGAGCAACGGACCGAGTTTTCCGGGTCGCCGGCGGCATGGGTGGAGTTCCTGACCCATCTGGCGACATCGGTGGGATTCGACACATTTTGTTTCGGGATCCCGGCCGATCCGGAACTCTTCCGTACGATTATGAGCGAGGTCGCGCCGGCGGTCCGGGAGCGGGTGGCGGCGCACCGGGGCTGATCGCGCCTGTTCCGCCGCATACAGCCGGACGTACATTTCGATGGGTGGTGACCATGCGCGGAGGACGCGGAGCGGCATTAGCGGCCAGTGTCGATGCGGAGCGCCAGCGCGCGCTCAATGCCGAAGCGCCGAAGATTCCGCATCTGCGGCGACGTATTGCCGCGCTCTTCCGGCCGTATAAGCTCGAGCTCGGAATCACCATTGCGTTGGTGCTGGTCAGCGCGGCGATCACCGTGGCATTGCCGCTGATCACCCGGAATATCTTCGACAAGGCGCTCTTCCCGGCCGCGGGTGCACCGGATATGCCCCTCCTGGGCAAGCTGGTTGGGCTGACGATCGGGCTGATCGCAATCGTTGCGCTCGTCGGTATCGCCCAAACCTGGTTCACGACCCGCGTCGGCAGCCGGGTGATGGGCGATCTGCGCGTGCAGCTCTATGAGCGATTGCAGCAGATGGAGGTGTCTTTTTTCACCAGAACCAAGACCGGCGTCATTCAGTCGCGGTTGCAGAACGATGTCGGCGGGGTCGCCAATGTGCTCACGAGCACGGTGTCGAGTGTGGTCGGCAACACGGTTACCGTGGCGGCGTCGCTGGTCTCGATGATCATCCTGAGCTGGCAATTGACGATCGTGGCATTGATTCTCATGCCATTGATGGCTCTGGTGCAGCAGCGGATCGGCCAGATGCGGGCGCGTATTGCGACCAGCACCCAGGAATCACTTTCCCGGATGACCGCGATCACGCAGGAATCGCTCAGCATCTCCGGCATTCTGCTATCCAAATCATTCGGCCGGCAGCGGGAAGAGACCGAACGATATGCCAGGGAGAACCAGGAGCAAATCGGCCTGCAAATCCGGGAGGCGATGAGCGGTCAGGGATTCTTCGCGGTCATCACCGTCTTCTTCCAGTCGGTGCCGGCCATCGTCTATTTTCTGGCAGGCTGGTTGATGACGAATGGCAATGCGGTGCTGACCGCCGGCACCATCGTGGCGTTCACCACCGTACAGGCGCGCTTGACCTTTCCGCTCCTCGGATTGATGCGGTCCGCGCTGGATGTGCAAACTTCGGGAGCGCTCTTTGCGCGCATCTTCGAATATCTCGATTTGCAACCGTCGATCGTCGATGCGCCGGGCGCGGTCGATGTCGATCTATCCCAGCTCGGTCGCGTCGAGTTCGACCATGTCACCTTTCGCTATAGCGATGCGCCGCCCGATTCGCGTCCGACCCTGGACGATGTGTCGTTCCAGATCGAACCGGGACAGTTCGCCGCGTTCGTCGGTCCCTCGGGCGCGGGCAAGAGCACGGTCGCGGCTCTCATTCCCCGATTTCAGGATGCGACATCCGGCGCTGTCTGCTTTGCCGGAACCGATGTGAAAGCATTGAAACAGGAAAGCCTGCTGGCGCATATCGGTATCGTCAGCCAGGAAACCTATCTCTTTCACGACACTATTGCAGCCAATCTGCGCTACGCCAAACCGGACGCTACCCAGGCGGAGCTGGAAGCCGCGGCCCGCGCCGCGTCCATCCACGATGTCATCGTGAGCTTTCCCGCGGGATACGAGACGATCGTCGGGGAACGAGGGCACCGGTTGTCTGGCGGGGAAAAGCAGCGGATCGCTATCGCCCGCATCTTTCTCAAAGACCCCGCGGTGTTGATCCTCGATGAAGCGACCAGCGCGCTCGATACCCTGGTGGAAGCGCAGGTCCAGGACGCGCTCGATGCCGCCAGCCACGGTCGCACCACCATTGCCATCGCCCACCGCCTTTCCACCATTCGCAACGCCGATCGAATCTATGTGCTCGACGGTGGCCGGATCGTCGAACGAGGCACGCATGGGGAATTGATCGACCGGGAAGGGCAATACGCGGCATTGTATTTGCGCTCATGAGCGGGAGCGTACGTACGGCCAAAACGAACGTTGTCACCGAATTGGCCGAAAATTTGACCGACAGTCACTTCTCTGGCTCTCCGTGACATGCGAAGATTGTGCTACCCCGTACCGCAGATCTCGGTATCGATCGATACCGAGCGAATGTCCGGCGTGCTGATACACGCGAATTGAGCTGGATCGTCGTTTTGCCCGCGCCGCAGGAATACGGGCAGAACGTACCAGCGTGAATGCTCATTCGCATTGCCCACATCGCCGGGAAAAGGACAGACCACAGGGTCATGGGGGAAGGCATGAAACTCGGTAGTCAGGTGGTTCTCACGCGGCGAGGGCTTCGTTTGTTGTTCGCCGCGGCATTCTTGCTTGCCGGCATGGTGGCGGCGCCGATGGGCGCTCGCGCGGTCGGCGATGTCGTCATCGGCAACCCAACCGACGATACCGGCGGCGGCACGGTCGGCCTGTCGATTGGCGACACGGTCTATGTCGCCAGCGATTCGCTGAATGTCCGCTCCGGTCCCGGCACGGGCTATTCGGTGATCGATATCATGGTCTACGGTCAGAACGGTCTCATCATCGACGGGCCCGTGTATGCCGATGGCTATACCTGGTTCCAGCTGACCTACGTCGGCGGCACGACCGATGGCTGGGTGGCCGGCGATTATCTCGGGCTGGTTTCCACCGGCGGTGGGCTGGCCGTTGGCGATATGGTCTCGGTTTCGAGCGACGAGCTCAATGTCCGCTCCGGTCCGGGACTCGGTTATTCGGTGATCGACATCATGGTCTATGGCCAGAATGGCCTGATCGTCGACGGTCCTGTCGATGCCGATGGCTACACCTGGTACAAGCTCACCTATGTGGGCGGCGCGGTCGATGGCTGGGTGGCTGGCGACTATCTTGCTTACGAGGGCGGTAGCGGTTTCCTCCCCGGTGATTCGGTCTCTGTGACCGCCGGCGCGTTGAACGTTCGCTCGGGCGCCGGCACGGGGTATGCCATCATCGACTATCTGGGATATGGCGATACCGCCACGATCATCGATGGACCCTATGTGGCGGACGGATACACCTGGTACCAGATCGAATACAGCGATCCGCTCTATGGTTGGGTCGCGGGGGAGTATCTGGCGCTGAGCTAGTTCGCGCGCACACCAGCGCCCGGGGACGAAAGAACCGCCTTCGTCCCCGGGCGCTGTGTTGTCCGAAGTAAGACCGCCGCGACGGCGCGAGCGTGAGCGGCACTACAATACGGCGAAGAGACGAGCAGTTTCCGAACCACTGCTCGCCAGGATCGCTATGACGCTCGTTTTGCGGTTGATAACACTGCTCACCATCGGCGCTGCCGGTTTCGCGATGCCGGCCACCTGCGCGCAGGGCGCCCCCACCATGGCAACCCGCGTGGTATCCGTTGCCGTGCCGGTTTCCCACCAGCTTGCGAAGCCGGCCGTGGATCCCGATCACTTTGCCCGAGGACAGCGCGCTGCCCACGATCTTGGCGAGCGATTTCCCGCGAATTGCGGCAAGACCGCGCCGCGCGTCGGCGATCATCCGGCCGCGCTCGCCACGGATCCATTCGTTCCTGGCTATCTCGATTCCGCGCTCGTACGTACAGAAGAGCAGCCCAGAATGCTGGTGCTTCCCCCAGCGGCCACATTGGCCGATAGCCGCGCCGGACCGCCGGATGCGCCGCCTCCCCGGCCGGTTCGCTGATCGCCCGGCGCGATCGAGAAGATGGTCCGTCCCGGGTGGGACGGCGCCCGGCATTCGCCTGTTCTATCGAGGAGAAACTGATCCATGGCCCCCTCTACCCCTGCCAAACGCAAGACCCGCGCCCAGGTGCGCGCCGATGCCGAAAAGGCGCGCAAGCGCCGCCTGATCTTCGGCGCCGGAGCCGTGGTGCTGGCGGTCGTTCTGGCCGGCGTCCTCATCTGGACCAACCGGGAATCGAGCAATCTGCCGTCGTTGCATGTCGCCGAAGTGGCGGCGATGGACGATATTCCGACCGATGGCCGGCTCATGGGCGATCCCAACGCCACGGTGCATCTGATCGAATACGGGGATTATCAATGCCCGGCCTGCGCGACATTCCACGAGAGCTATTTTCCGCTGCTTCTGTCCGATTACATCGCGCCCGGCAAGATCCAGTTCGAGTTCCGCGACTTGGCGTTCATCGGTCCGGATTCGATCACCGCGGCCGAGGCGGCTGCCTGCTCGATCGAGCAGGATGGATTCTGGGCGTATCACAATACGATTTTCGGCAATCACTTTGGTGAGAACCTCGGCAACCTGAGCACGTCTCGCCTGGTGAAGATGGCTGAATTGGCCGGGCTCGATTCGGGCAAGATTTCCAGTTGTCTCAAGGCAGGCACGAACGCGACCGATGTGCAGAATATGAGTCAGGAAGCCCGCAATCTCGGGATCAACAGCACGCCGTCGTTCGTCCTGAATGGTGAAGTGGTGCAGTGGACGGGATGGGATGGTTTGAAGAAGGCGCTCGATGACGCGCTCGCCAAATAGCCGGGCGGGCATTCTATCGCTGGCACTCATCGCCGCCGGATTGGCGGTGGCTGCCTATCTCACGCTGGTTCATTACCGGAGTGAGTTGCTGGTTTGCGCGGTCGGTGGATGCGAAACGGTGCAAAAGAGTCCCTATGCCGAGTTGCGCGGCATCCCGGTGGCCGTGCTGGGACTCGGAATGTATCTCGCGATCGCGGCATTGGCGTTGCTGCGGCAGAACCGGCCAGAACGGGCGGAAAACACCACGCTGGCGATCTTCGGGCTGGCCTTGGCCGGGACCGTTTTCACGATCTATCTGACCTATCTGGAATTGTTCGTCATCGATGCGATCTGCCAGTGGTGTGTGCTGTTCGCGCTCATCACCTGGCTGCTGACCATTCTGGAAGGAACGCGCGTCTGGCGTTCCTTCCAGATTCCGGTCGCGCTCGAAGATGAAGACGCGTTGGAGGAGGTCGACTGATCGTTTCAGGCGAGGATGGCTTGCGGTCATACCATTGGACCTGAGAGCGCCAATGCGCTTCGAAGGGAGTCTCCAATCATGGCCACCATCGAGAAACGCGGTGATGTCGATCCCGAACGGGGTACGCGCGAATACGGCGATGTGACGTTCGCCGATCCAACCAACAAGAAGTACCCGATCGACACCGAAGAACATGTTCGCGCCGCTTGGAGCTACATCCATCAGAAACGGAACGCGGACGACTACAGCGACCAGGACGTGAAGACGATCGAAAACCGGATTCGCAAAGCTGCCGAGCGGTATGGTATCGAGTTGAATGCGGGCTGATACAGGATCCGGTTGAATACTTCCAGACCTTGCCAGCAGTGTTCCCGCTCGATCCCATCGGCGCAATACTGAGCGACCGCGGCTATGCGAAACGTTGACTGCGTACCCCAGCCATTCGCGCTTTCGAGGAATCTCCTCGCCGCAGCGAGTTCTTCGAAAGCACTCAGAATGGCTGGGGCGCGTAGGTGATTGTCGCGGTCAGGCGATGGTGATCAGGTCCTCGATGTCCGCACCTTCGAATTGGTTGAGCGGATATGACTGGGCAGGATTTCGTTTTCTCCAAGCGTAGTCTCTCGCGGTACTGCCCCAGCCAGGTCCATCCAGGTCGATGAAACCCGCCGCATCGGTGTAGTGGAAGCGTTGCTGGTTGACCGATTTGGTCGAGACGATGCGATAGTCATACGGTTCGACCCCAACCGATCGATAGACGGTTCCTTCGGTTGACATGACCGGTACCGAAGTCACGACCACCGTGACGGCAGGTTCGATCCGGACGACTGCGGTCGGTCCCATGGACCGATTGCTAACTTCCAAATGTCCTGGCATCGGCTCCCGGCTCTTCTGGATCGAGCCGTCCGAAAGGGTGACGATCGTGGCATCCACGTCGATTGGGCGATATTGATCTCCGCCCCATATTCCGCCAAGCGGCCCCGAAACCGTTGCGCCAATCCCGGCCTGCATGGCGCGTTCGACAAATGCCGGATCGGTCAGGATGTGGCACGTCGGTTCCATTACCCTGTTCTCCAGGAGCGCCCCGATAAGCGCCGGACAATCGCCGGGGAAGCCGCCAGTCACGGAATCATTGGGATCGGCGATAACCACTGTTCCCGGTGGCATCGAGCGGGCGAGCGCCAGCGCATCCGGCAATGGAGTCAGGGGCCGACTCTCGGTCGTGGTTCGGTCACGCTGGTCCCACGCTCGGGCTATCAGCCGCCGTCCAATCGCAATGGCAGCATCGCGATTCCCGTTTGTCACGACAACGGCACTCAAGACACGAAAATCGGGTACGTCGAGATATGGATGCGTGGGCATGATCGAGCAACAAAGCGCCGTGCCGTCGGCTTCCAGGGTCACGCCCTCCGCGATCAGCTCCTCCATGAGTGGCAGCGATCTGAGATTCATTGGCGCCGATACGGTTGCAACAACTGGGGAGATTTCGCCCTTCGCCGCCCCAATGGCAATGCGCGCGGCCTGCTGACCGCGCTCCACAAAATCGTGGTGGGGATACGTTTTGTAGGCGACCAACGCATCCGCCGCCTGGGTCATCTGCGCCGTTGGGTTTCCATGCATGTCGAGCGTTGCGGCAATCGGCACGCCCGATCCGACCTCGGAGCGGATGCTCGCCAGGAGCGTCCCACAGCAGTCATCCTCGTCTTCCGCAAGCGTCGCGCCATGCAACGAGATGACGACGGCGTCGACCGTTTCTTCGGCGCGTAGCAACTCGATCATACGATTGTGGATCTGATGCCAAATCTCGGATTCGAGCGGGCCACCACACGACGCCTGAGCAGCGAGCAGGGGAACGATCTGGATGTCCGGGTCTTGTCCAAGAGTGCCGAGGATGCCACCCAGCTCGGTGCGGGTTCCCGCGCCAAATTCGAGGAGGGTCCGGCCCTCGACCAGCGCGCCGGCTTCGAACATCGAACGATTCGTCAATAGCGGAGACATGGAGCTGGACTCGGTCCAAAACCTTCCAACCGCTATTCGAATCGGTTTCCTGATCGCGGTCTCACTGTCCATATTTGATCTCGTCTCGCTTTCGTTCGATCTTGCCAGCACGTGCCAATTCGACCACCTCATTGAGGTCACTAAGGTATTGCGCGATAAACGGCGCATGTCCCGGAGAGAGCATCAGATGGATCGAGGGGGGAATTCGCTCCATGTAGACAAACCAGCCGCGTTCCTGCATGGCGTCCCCAATCGCGACCATATCGAGGGTATGGGAACCGTAGGCCACGAGACTCATATCGGGTTCCCCGACAATATAGAGATCTGGAATCGATTCGATTTGTTCGAGCAGATGCTCGACAAAATCCATCGTCTGTTTGGTGCGAGCCAGATAGCCCTCTTCGCCGAGATAGTTCATAACCGCCCAAGCAGCGGCTATCGCACCGCCAGGTCGAGTTCCGGTGAGCGTCGGTGTGCGATAGGATCCACCCGGCCAATCGGCAAAGTGGAATCCCATATAGCTTCCGATCTCTTCGTCGCGGCAGGTCAGGGTCGAGGCGCCCTTGGCCGTGTACCCGAACTTGTGAAGATCGGCGGAAATGGTGGTGACCCCGGGATTCCTGAAATCGAACGGGATTCGGGAATATCCCAACTTCTGGACGAACGGGAGGAAGAATCCGCCGACACAGGCGTCGACGTGGAAGCTGATATCCCTGGCGCGGGCGAGCTCCGAGAGTTCGGGAATGGGATCGATCATCGTGTAGACGTAATTCGGCGCCGACCCGACACAGAGAATCGTGTCGTCGGTGATGGCTGTTGCATAACGGTCGACATCGACGCGGAATCCTGCGCCGGTGGGTACCCGAATCGGCTCGATGTCGAAGTAGTACCCGGCTTTGTTGAAGGCTGGGTGCGCGGTTTCGGGGAGCACCATCGTCGGCGAGGTGATGTGTGGCTGATGTTTTCGAGCGCGTTCACGGGCGATGAGCACTGCCAGCAGAATGCTTTCGGTGCCGCCAGAGGTGATCGCGCCGACGGAATGCTGGGCATTCAGCATGCCAGACACCATGTCGATCACTTCGGATTCGTATTTGCGCAAGCTGGGGAAGGCCGTTGGCGCAAGACCGTTGGTCGAAAATCCGGTTAGGTACGCATCTTTGGACACCTGGGTGACATCCTCACCCGCCATATAGACGAGCGCGGCAACCCGGCCAAGCTCCCATTCGACATCGCCCGATGACGCGTCCGCCATCAGATCGCGAATCTGGTCCGCGGGCACCCCCGCTCTGGGCAACACGAATCTGGACGATGGTGACCCGAGATCTGGCATGTCTTCCCTCCTCGATGGGCTTGTCAAGGGACCCGCTCAGCGCTGGTCGTCTGTTCGCATTGCCTTGACATCCAAAAGAAACATCACTAACATGAAGAAACAGCGTTATCTCTAGCGACAGATGCAGCAGTTTAGTAACACCGTCGAAAGGCTGTCAACGACAATTCGCGGAATTGTCGACATATCCGGAGGACGGTGAGAAATGCGTCACGTGGCAAACAGCACGATTTCTGCTCAGGATGTTGGATCCGACACGTTTGCGAGTCCGGGAAGTTCGGGCTCCGCGGGGTTGGCGGCCGTCGACCGGGCGCTTCTCGTGCTCGAGTTTTTGGCCGGGAGTCCGCAGGGCCTGTCGGTTACCGAACTCAGTTCTCGACTCGGAATCAACAAAGGATTGACCCATCGGATCCTGACGTCTTTGGCTGCGCGGGGATACATATCGAAAGAGGAGACGACACAGCACTATCAGATCACGACCCGCCTGATTGCACTGGCATTTCGCCATCTGCGGGTCCTCGACATCTACGACGTGCTGCTTCCAATCCTGCGGAAGCTCGCGCGTGAGACTGGAGAGCTCGCCGAACTGAACTGGGTTCAAAGCGGTCGGCTCGTAACGGTCGCCAAGGCCGACAGTCCGCGCCAACTCAGAATGGTCAGCTACCTCGGCGAAGAGCAAATGCTGCATGCGACCGCGGCCGGCAAGGTGTGGCTCGCGAGTCTCCCGGAGGACGAAGCTCTTCGCCGCGCAGTCGCACTCGGTATGCCTCAGGTAACCGAGCGAACCATTACCACCGTGATCGATTTGCAGCAGGAACTGGCGATGGTCAGAGAACGAGGCTATGCGGTCAATTTCCAGGAATCCGGTCCCGATGTGATCGCCCTGGCCGCTCCCATTCGCTCGACTGAAGGCGACCGGCAGGTGGTGGGAACCGTTGGCATCGTCGCCCCTGCATTCAGAGATGTCTCTGGAAACGAGGAAACGATTCGGACAGTGCTGCACGCAGCACGTGAGGTCGAGGAAGCGTGGCCATTCGTCAGTCTGGATGGTTGAGACGCTCTGTGACGGGTTCTATGCGAGAGAACGCGGCGGCAAGCAGCCGTATCGCCAGAGTTCATTCATTTCGGAAGGAGTCCGCAGCATGACCAGGAAATCCGCATTCCAGTCCCGATTGACCCGGCGCCAGGCGCTGCAAGCAGGCGCCGGCATAGGCGCCGCCGGAGGTCTGCTGGCGCTCAATTCTTTGGGAGCGAGCGCCTCCCCCGGAATGACTCGCTCACAGTTGGAAGCTCGCGCTATCCAGGATGCGACCCCTCGTCCGGGCGGAAACCTCGTTGCGGCGGGGACCGGCGAAATTCGTTTCGATCCCTACTTCAATTTCGTGCCGGCTCGTTTTGTCTACACCCAGTTGTTCGGTGCGCTGTTCAACTATCGAGGTCCCGACCCACTCGTTCCGCATCCCGAGCTTGCCGAGGCGTGGGAAGAGTCGGAAAAGGAACTCGTCGTTACGCTCAGGGATGACATCTTCTTCCATAACGGTCGTCCGATCGTCGCCCAAGACGTAGTGGACAACATCGCGCGCGCCAAAGATCCGGATATCGGACACTATCTTTTCGCCATTTTCGATGCGTCTGTTGAACAAGCGGAAGCAATCGACGACCGCACCGTTCGGATCGCATACAAATCGGTGCATCCGGTCAAGCTGGATGATTTGGCTATGCTGTATCTCATTCCCGCAGAGGCAATGGATGAGGTCGACACATCGCCGGTTGGAAGCGGTCCATTTCAGTTTCAGAGTTACAGTTCTGGTGACGCACTCACCGTCAAACGATTCGACGCGTACTGGGAACCGGGCCAGCCATATCTTGATTCGGTAACAGTCAAGATCATTCCCGACCCGGCAGCGCGACTCGCTAATCTGCTCGCCGGTGATGTCGATGCAGTGGATTCCCTGGCCGCCTCAGATGTTGCACGCCTCAAAGACGACGAGCGTATCCAAATTGTGACTGTGCCACCAGGAGGCACCTGGTATGGAAACGTTCTCAATTGTGGCAAGCCACCGTTCGACAACAAGCTGCTCCGGCAGGCCATCAACTACACCGTCGATCGCGAGAAAATCAACCAGCTGGCGTATTACGGGTTAGCGCCTATTACCCAGAGTCGTTACCTGCCAGACGTTTTCTGGTTCAACGAGGAGGCTGAAACCTTCTACAGGTACGATCTCGATCGGGCGCGGGAGTTGCTTGCCCAGGCCGGAATGGCCGACGGGTTCGCGACAACGATTGCCATCAGTGAAGCGGTTCTTCCGGGCTCGCGCGCGATGGCCCAGGTGTGGCAGCAGGATCTCGCCGAGGTCGGTATCGAGCTCACCATCGAGGAACGCGAGCAGGGCCCGTTCTATGACGAGTACTTTGCCGGGAACTACGAGATTCAGGCGTATGGGCTCGGTGACGGGCGAATCGACCCCGCGACATACCTGCTGAGCCTCTCGCCGTATCGGCCGGAAAATAACAAAGCCTTCATCGAGGGCCAACCATTCTTTGAAGAGTACGCGCAGCTGATTGCTGACGGCGCAAATTCGATCGATCCGGCGGTTCGCAAGCCGATCTATGATCGAATTCAGATGATCATTGCGGAAGAAGGATTCATTGTCACCACCGCATTTTGGCTCTCGTTCACTGGGCTGAGCGCTCGAGTTCGTGGGTACCAGGAGGCTATCTCCGGGGGGCGCTACTTTGGGAACGTCTGGCTCGCCGAGTAGTTCTGACTCGTCGCCGGGGTGTGGTTCGGACACTCGTGATGGCTCCAGCTTTTCAGGAGCGAGTCAGGTGCTTGACCAAGAGGTCGCTATGAATGGTGCCCCGAAGGAGTCCGGTGCTACGAAAACGTGAACCGCACCCCTTCGTCTGTTCACTCGATGGATCGATGTCCCATACCAGGCGTCGATCCATCTGACCCCCGCAAGATTCGACTCGAATGCCGGGAGGATCGTCCATGGGCTCCTATATTGCTGGGAGGCTGCTTCAGGCCATTCCGGTCTTGTTTCTCACGAGTGTCATCGTTTTTCTGGTTATTCGAGCCATTCCCGGCGATCCCGCGCTTCTCCTGGCCGGGCAGAGTGCAACCGAGCAACAAGTCGATGCGTTGCGCCAGCGCTTCGGTCTGAATGAGCCTCTCCTTCAGCAATACGTCAACTGGGTGAGCCGGATGGCGCATGGCGATCTGGGTACCTCGTACGTTTCGAATCGTCCGATTTCGGAGCTCATACTTGCGCGCATTCCAGCCACGCTTCATTTGGCCATTGGTGCGTTGTTCATTATGACCATGTTCGGCGTCCCACTTGGAATCTTGAGCGCAATCCGCCCGAATAGCATCTTCAGCAGGATTACTAGCCTCACGAATTCGCTTCTGATCGCAGTCCCCAGTTTCTGGTTGGGCATCCTCTTGGTGCTGCTTTTTGCCGTCTCACTCGGCTGGTTTCCGGCGTCTGGCTACGTTCCGATCTGGAAGGATCCGGCCGACGCGATCGTCCACCTCATTCTGCCGTCGATAACGCTGGGCGCCTACGGGACCGCCGTCGTCATTCGGTTTCTCAATGCGTCGATTCGCGAAACTCTCGATGCGGATCACATTCGCACCGCCTATGCCAAGGGATTGAGCGAGCAACGCGTGGTCGAACGCCATGTCTTGCGAATCTCACTACTTCCGGTGGTCACCATCATGGCGATTCAGTTTGGCCAGCTCTTGAGCGGAGCCGTCGTCACCGAGGCAATCTTCGGCTGGCCTGGCGTGGGAAGACTGATCCTGGATGCGGTTGGCAACCGTGAGTACCAGATCCTGCAGAGCACCATGCTCTTCTTCGTATTCACATTCATCGTGCTCAATATCCTGGCGGATGCCTGCTATGCGCTGCTCGATCCGCGCATTCGCTTGAGCTGAGTGCAGGGCGGGCCGAGTATGTCACTGAGTAGCCAGGATGTGATCACCCTGGAACGCAGCGATCCGATGACTGCCGCCGCACTGGCAAGGCAGGGTACACGTCCTCGCGGGCTCTTTCGATCGACCCTGGCCCGGATGTTGCGATCGTCCGGTGGTCTGTTTGGGCTCATCGTGCTCTCCGCGCTGGCAATTGCCGCGTTATTGGCTCCTATTCTCGCGCCATACGATCCGTATCGAATTGGTGCGGGGTTTCCATTCGAGGCGCCGTCGCTAACCCACCGTTTCGGAACGGACGATCTCGGCCGGGATGTCTTCTCGCGCGTGCTCTACGGAGGGCGCATCTCGTTGATGATCGCGGTTGCATCTGCGATGGCTGCATTCGTAATCGCCGTTCCACTCGGGCTTCTGGCCGGGTATCGGGGAGGCTGGGTCGATTCGGTTATCTCGCGATTGTTCGACACGATTTTCGCATTTCCCAGCGTGCTGATCGGTATCGGCTTCGTGGCCGTGTTCGGTTCCGAATTGCGGAATGTGGTCATTGCGGTCGCAATCATCAATATCCCGGCTCTGGGGCGACTCACTCGTGTTTCGATCCTGAGCCAACTGCATCAGGAGTATGTCGATGCCGCACGATCGCTTGGAGCATCGGGCTCACGCATTGCTCTTCGCCACATCCTGCCCAATGCTCTTCCGAGCTTGCTCGTTCAGATGGCAATCGTCATGAGCGAAGCGGTTCTGCTCGAAGCGACATTCAGCTTTCTGGGTCTGGGCAGCCGCCCTCCCACTCCGTCGTGGGGTGTCATGCTCAACGAGGGGCGGGCGTTCCTCGCCCAGGCATGGTGGCTGGGACTCTTTCCCGGTCTCGCCATTACGAGCATGGTGCTCGGACTCAATATGCTCAGCGAGGCATTGCGATCGGCACTCAGCCCCCGCAGCCGTTGACTTTTCCATCGATCGATGACGACTCGCGCAAGAAAGGCCCGAACCATGGAACGACTCGATGCCTATCAGGAAAGCAAGCAGCGGGGCGTGCAATGGCTGTTGAAGCAGCTGAACGCCGATGGATCGATTGGTCCAGTCGATGTTGGATTCAACTACTATCGTCTTCCCTGGACATTCATCATATCGGGTGAGACCTGCCATTCCGTTCGTTTGTGTGACTGGGTGCGTCGCAACCAATTTGCCGAGAACGGCGACTTCACCGGTGTTTCACCACGGGGTCTCGAAGCATATGCCTACGAGAATGCGGTGTTCATCTTTGGCGCGCAGATGGGACGTGAATTCGATCTTGCCTATCGGGGTTATGAACGCCTGATGGCGCATTTCGACCCGATCTCCGGCGGTTTTCGGCATCTTCCAGAGGGAACCGGCATTCCCGCTGACGAGAACATCCCGACCGTCGCCCAATGCGGCAAGACGGCATTGATGCTGGGAGATATTGAGACCGCCAAACATGCCGGCGCATGGTTTCAGCGACTCTGGGACGCGCAGCCGGCGCTTCCCGGCCAGCTCTATTATGTTTGGTCTGCCGACACACAAGCGTTGGTAACCGACTATCCCGCTGACCGCGCAAGTCAATATGTCGTCGAAGCCCAGGGCGAACGACAGCGTTTCACCTGTGGAGGAATTGCGGCGGCGTTCCTGGTACGGCTTTATCAGGCGACCGGCGTATCGGCGTACCTCGACCTCGCGCGTGCTTATCAGGCCTTCTCGATGAACTCGACAGAACGGCAGTTCGAGGTCCCCCAAGTCTGCAAGACGGGCTGGGGCTCTTCACTCCTCTATGAAGTCACCGGCGAACAGCTCTACCGAGACTGGACCGTTCGGCTCGGGGATTTCTACGTTGCCACCCAACATGCCGACGGTCATTGGGAAAATCGCGCTCCGTTCGATGACTTCGCCAATCACATCACGGTCACCGCAGAGTTCGTGATGCATCTCGATACGTTGATTGGAGCATTGTCTCTTCCACAATCGGCGTCCCTATCGGCATGAAGATCCTCATTACCGGCGCGGCAGGTCGTATCGGCACGCATCTCACTCGATATGCACTCGAAGCCGGACACGAAGTCCGGGCTTTCGTGCTATCCGGCGACCCACGAGCGGAATCGATCCGATTATCTGGAGTCGAAATGGTCGAAGGGGATCTCCGCGATCGGGACGCCTTGCAACGGATCTCGACCGGGATGGATGCCATCTTTCATCTCGCCGGAGCGCTGACATCGCGCGGTAATACCGACCGCGAGTTCATCGATCTGAACGTGAACGCCACCTTCGATCTGCTCGTTGCCGCTCGATCCGGATCGCCAAATCTGCAACGGTTCGTTTATGCCAGTAGCGATGCGGTCTATGCTGCTGGTGGACCGGCCGTTTCACTTCCACTCGATGAGACCGCACCGGTCCAACCCAGCTCGGTCTACGGAGCTACCAAAGCCGGCGCGGAGCAGCTTTGCCTCTCGTTCTGGCGCTCCGAGGGATTCCCGGTCACGATTCTGCGCTTTGGTGCCACATGCGATGCGAATGAGCTAATCGATCCGCAAAGTGTTTTCGCCAGGTGGCTCTATCTCGAGGAAGCACGATCTTACCTGGCTGCGCAATCCCAACGCTCACCAGCGCAGGACGCGACCTTGCGTATCCTGACGGCACTCGACACCGGATCGGACCAGCTCATCGCATTGGCAGATCTGAACCAGCAACCGGAGATCCGGCAATGGGGAGACGCCCGCGATGTCGCCCTGGGCTGTCTCCGCACTCTTGGACATTCGGCGGCTGATGGCGAGACGTTCAATCTTGGCGGGGGAGCTCCGTTTACGACGCTGGAGTTGTCGACCTCTCTCAGCCAACGTACCGGAATGCCTTCGCTGATCGCACCGGTACCAACCGCCAGACCGCCCTGGTATCTCAGCAATGCAAAAGCGAACGCCATACTGGGATATGCTCCACGTTCGATCTTCGACATGGTCGACGATGCGCTTGCGGCTCGCGCTTGACCACCATGTGCGGGATCATCGGTTCGGGTGAGATCCGTTATCGTTGCCACACAGCCCCTTCAACTCAGGTGGCATCATGCAGGACCTCGGTGTCCTGTCGTATCGATTCGGGCGCCAGCAGGGCAGGGACATCCTGCGCCACGCTACGCCGGCTTCGCCCAATAGGATTTCGCTCTCCTACGGAATCCACTTGAACCCTCAGGTCTAAGCCGGGTACTCCGAGGCGTTCCCGGCTCTGCAAGACTGGGCGAACACCCCTGATACGGAATTCGGATTTCGTATAACTGGGCAAATCCTCGGGGGCTCTCATTGGCGGTGCAGAGCCGGCGCGAGCCAGCAGCAATCGAAGGTCTATTTGGTGAGCTTGCGGGCGTCACGAAGGGGCCATGGCTCCAGCCGGTCGGGGAGCCAGCCGTTTTGTCGTCCGGTTGATCGACGGTCGCAATGGTCGGTAGCTGGTCGGTGGTCGCGAGTCCGAGCAGGTGGTCGATCCGGGTCATGAACGGATCGAACGCGCCGGCCATCCACCCTTCACGGAAGAATGGCTGCACGTCGATCAGCAGAATTCCGATCGATGCCGGATCGACTCGTTTCCTTCACTTCGTTCCTTCTGCACACCCACTGCGGTCACATTTCCCAATGCTACACTCAACATGTAGTCACACTTGTGACCACATAGGGAGGCGCCCCATGTCATCAGTTGGTGTACGAGAACTCAAGGAACACGCGAGCGAGATCGTCCGCCGCGTGCGCGAAGATGGAGAGACGATCGACATCACCTATCG
>JBIQLF010000028.1:3637-9674 GCA_044464585.1 Thermomicrobia bacterium | reverse complement strand
GCGAGATCGTCCGCCGCGTGCGCGAAGATGGAGAGACGATCGACATCACCTATCGTGGTGAGGTCGTGGCGACGATCAAGCCGAAGCCAAAGTCTTCACAGCAGGAAATCGACGCATTCTGGGAGCGGGTAGACAATCTTAGACGGGACATTGCCGCGCATATGGGTCCCGGGCCGGTCGATGCCGTCCAGCTTGTCCGCGAACAACGGCGTGATCTCACTCCTGATGAATGGGTTCCGCCCGATTATCGTGGTGATATGTGATCGTCATTGACGCAAGCGTTTGGCTGAGCGTGATCCTCTCGGAGGATAAGCACCATCCAGAGGCGCGAGCATGGTCAGGGTTGATGCTTTTGAATGGAACCGAGCTTGCGGTTCCGGCACACTTTCCTGCTGAGGTCATTGGAGTCCTCCAGCGAACAGGGAATCCCGAAAACATCATCGAATCAGCGATCGCAACCTTGACCGGTGCCGGCCCGCTGACGATTCACCCCGTGACCGTCGAGCTCGGGTTGTTTTCAGTGGAGGTTGCTCGAAGAACGGCCGTGCGCGGCGCGGATGCCGTCTACCTTGCGCTGGCCGCAAGGCTCGAAGCTCCCCTCGTAACCTGGGACAGACAGCAGCGAGAGCGAGGGCGTTCGATCTGCCGTACCATGACACCGATCGAAGCGATGGAGATGACCGAATGACGCACCCGATCCGGTTCGGAATCGTTTGTGGCCAGCGGGCGGGATACGCCGAGCTGGCCGATCGTATCGTCACCACCGAGCAAACCGGTTGGGACAGTTTCGATGTCGTCGACCATTTTTATGGGTTGTTCGATGTGATGGAACCGACCCACGAGGCGTACACCATGCTGGCCGCACTGGCGCCCCGGACCAGCCGGGTGCGGCTGGGGGTGATGGTCGCGGGCAATACCTATCGGAATCCCGCTTTTCTGCTCAAGCAGGCGATGACGGTCGACGAGATTTCGGGGGGCCGGGTGACCTTTGGAGTGGGCGCGGGCTGGACCCGGCGGGAGCATGAAGCCTATGGCTGGCCGCTGCCCGAACCGAAGGAACGGGTCGACATGTTCGAGGAAGCGCTCGAAATCTGGGAGCTGTTGCAAACCCGGGCGCGAACGACCTACCACGGCCGGCATTACGAGCTGATCGATGCGCCCTTCGAACCGAAATCGGCGCAGGGCAAACTGCCGGTGCTGATCGGCGGGGACAAACCGCGCATGTTGCGGCTGGTCGCGCGCTATGCCGATATCTGGAATGCGCGCGGCGAACCGGAAGCGGCTGGAGCCGCCAGTCGATTGCTCGATGCGGCATGCGCGCAGATCGGGCGCGATCCGGGGACGATCGTGCGGTCGATCAGTCCGGCGCGGGTGTTTCTCGAATCGCCTGAGAAGTTCGCGGAGCATTTCCATGCCTATCGTGCGGTCGGTTTTACCGATTTCCGGATTCCCTGGCCGCGGAATCCAGCGCAGAAAGATGTGTTCGATCAGATCGTGGGCGAGCTCTTGCCGGGGTTGCGGGAAGTGGGCTGAGCGCCAGCGTTCGCGCTCACCGTTGTCCGGTTTCTTCGCGCCATGATCCTGCCGACCGTTCGAGACCGCCGGTTCATCACCCGGCGTCGCGGTGGCGTGCTCACCGATGACGATCACCGATTGCTCGCCATCTGGGCGGCGGTATGCGCGGAGCATGTGCTCGATCTTTTCGAGGCGGCCAGGCCGGCGGATACTCGGCCGCGATTCGCAATCGAGCAGGCGCGGGCGTGGGCGCGCGGCGATGTCCGGATGACCGAGGCGCGCACGGCGGCCGGGCACGCCAACGCGGCGGCTCGAGACCTGCGGGGCGCTCCGCGATATGCCGCCTATGCGGCCGGGCAGGCCGCGGCGGTGGCCCATGTTGCCGCCCATGAGCTGGGCGCGGCTGCCTATGCGATCAAGGCGGTGCGGGCGGCCGCGCCGGACGACCTGAGCGAACGCGCTGGCCGGCTCGAATGCCAGTGGCAGCGCGATCAGCTTCCGCACGCAATTCGCGAGCTCGTGCTCGACGACCAGCGATTGCGAAATGCGCTCTGCTGGTCGGCATTCGACTGCTGAGGCGAGATGCGAGTCATCCCCGCTCCTGGTGCGTGGGGGAACGGGCCGTGCATCATGAATGGATGCGTTCCCGTCCGACCGTAGTCGAATCGGCGGCACGTTCGTCTCGTGGTGGGGTGGCGGTGTCGACCGCGCCGCTGGCGCCCGAGACGGTGGAGGTGGCGGCTTCGTTTACGGTCAACTGGAAGATATCCGGGCGGGAATAGTGCCCGACGGCGTCGAAATCGAATTTGCCGCGGGCGATCTCGCGTACGTCGAGATCGGCGGTGAGGATGGTTTCGCCCTCGTAGTCGGGTCCGGCGATGATGTCTCCCAGCGGGTTCACGATGCAGCTGCCGCCACGGGAAAAGATGGTGTCCGGGTCTTGTCCAAATACGGTGTCGTAGTCGTCCGGGTAGTCGCCGCGGCGGGTGAACTGGTTGCAGGAGAGGACGAAACAGCGGCCCTCGCAGGCGATGTGGCGCATGGACGCGAGCCAGCTCTCGCGGGCGTCGGCGGTCGGAGCGCAATAGAGCTCGATGCCTTTGGCGTACATGGTGGTGCGGAGCAGGGGCATATAGTTTTCCCAGCAGATGACCGCGCCGATCTTGCCGATGGGAGTATCGAAGACCGGCATGGTCGAACCGTCCCCCTGACCCCAGACCAACCGTTCGGACGCGGTCGGCATCAGCTTGCGGTGTTTGCCCAGATACGAACCGGCTGGATCGAAGAAGAGAACGGTGCAATAGAGGGTGCCGCCGTCGCGTTCGACCACCCCGATGACGAGATAGACGCGGTTCTCCCGCGCGATCCGGCCGAGCGCATCGACGGCGGGACCGGGGACATCGACCGAGGATTCCCAATAGCGACGGAAGAGATCGCGACCGGCATCGGTGCGGGCGCCAACGACCGAACCGAAACTGGTGCCGCGGGGATATGCCGAAACGAACGCTTCGGGGAAGAGGACCAGCTCGGCTCCCTTTGCCCGCGCTTCGGCGGTGAGGGCACGGACCTTCTCGATGGTCTTGTCCCGGTCGAATGCGACGGGCGCGGCCTGGACGACAGCGACGCGGGTGGTGCGGGATTCGGTCATGGGCGACTCCAGATTCAACAGCGACGTGAGGTTTCAGCCGCGGGCCCTGAGACGAACTGGTGTCTCAGGACCCAGGACTCAAGACCCAAGACTCACGCCGGTTCTGGCGTGCCGGTTGGCGGTGGGGTCGGGCTGCCGGGTGGGACGGAGGCGGGGGCTGTGTAGGGATTGGAGCCATCACAGGGGGCGCCATCGAATCGAGACAGATCGACCGCCAGATCGGATGCATTCGCCGGGATCCGCAGAATCAGGCCGGCCTGGGTGTTGGGACCGTAGGAGGGCATGGAAACATAGAAATCGCCATCGGGACCGATTTCGAGATGGATCGGATAGTCGAGTCCGTACGCAACGACCTCGTAGGTATCGAGACCGGTTTGCTTGACGATGCGACCCGTGCCTTCCCGCATGCCGCCAGGCCCCTCGTTGCCGGTGGCCATTTCCAGCGCATAGAGCTGGTTGTTGCGGTCGAGCGCCAGACCGGTGACGGTAGTCAGATTGGTCCAGACGGTTTGGGTGTTGCCATTGCGGTCGATGTGCTTGACCCATGAGGTCCCATCGGCATGGGGCGCGGGGGTGAGATTGCCGACATAGATACCGCCCTGCCGGTCGAGTGCCATGGCGGTCAGCACCGGATGCCCCTGCGAAAGATCGGCGATGCGCTGGATCTTCTTGTCCATGGTGATGAAGAACACGAGTCCGCGGTTGGCATCGATCAACCAAAAGCCATTGCCGTCGTAGAGGATGCGATAGGGTTCGGCCAGCTCGTTGTAGTCGCCAGGCATGTAACTGGGCGGATAGGAGACGATGTAGGAGGTGAGATCGAGCCAAAGCGCGACCGTGCCATCGGCGCCGGCGGTGTAGATCCCGTTCGGCAGCGGGGGCGTGGGACTGCCTGCGCCATAGGGGCCGGTGGCGGTTTGCAGAATGTAGAGCTGCGGACCGACGAATTGCACCGCCATCGGGCCAAGCACATCGGCGAAGGGATCCTCGGTCGAGGGCAATCCCCCCGCGACGGGAACCGGGCAGCCATCGACGATCTTCACGACCGCCGACGCGATGCCGGTGGCCGGTCCGGTGTTGCCGGGTCCTGACTGGGCGACATAGAGCGCGCCGTCCGGTCCCCAGGTGAACCCACGCGGTGCGGAGAGCCCGGTGGCGGCCGCGGTGACGCTTTCGTCCGGGGTCGGGGTGGCGTCCTGGGCAGTCGTGCCAGCCGCAGGAACGACGGTGAGTATGAGAACGGCTGCCAGTACGGCAAGCATCCGCGGAACGGAACGATTCGGCATGACGGCTCCTCTTCTGGATCGACATTGTCGGGTCGATCTTACCGGAGTTTGGTGAGGTGTGGGGAGGGCGGAAAAGGGCAATGGGACATAGCGTGGAAACACGATACCAGGATGTCCGGGGGGAATCCTGAGCGTCACAGGACAAGGCCGTTCCGCGGCTGAGAACAGGGGAATGGGTGCGTGACCGGGGATTCTGGGAGATTTCATCGGCAGAGGGACGAAACTGGGCAGCGTGCCGGAAATTCTGCGCATTTCTTGGTGAAGGGAAGGGTGGTCGATAAAATTCTGGGATGCATGGGTCGCATTCTTGACTCCGGTCTGGACAACGAGATGGGTATGGCTTCGCCCTGGCCGGTGACGATGTTTTCTGCATCTTGTTTTTCTCGAGAGCGATCATCCATCGGTTCGGTGGATCCGCGCTGGAGCCTGGGGTGACGGCAGGAGGTTGCCGGGCGGTTATCTGAAGGCAGCCATGTGGGGCTGCCCCTACCATTGCACTGCCCAGGTCATGCATCGTCGCCCCGCCCTCGGCCATGCTCGCCGTGGGGATACCTGGGGCGCGGACCTGGTGAGTCCGTCCGCCGATGTGCCGCTTATCTCTCATGATAGAACATGCGTTCGTATCGTGTCAAGGGGTGATCGAGGCAGTTTTCGGAAGTTCTCGTTGGGGACTGGAGCTGGAGTTGTGGGCAACAAGAGGTCCCCATTCGCCTACGCTCAGGGAAGGCGGTCGACTTCGTTCGGGACGACGGGGGGGTGGCGGGAGACGGAGAGGGGTCAATGGGGGGTGCGGTGAGCATCGAGTCTGGTGCATGGTACGCGTGGTGACTTCCGGATATATAGTGCGGCAATGCATACAGGAAGAGGGCCGGGAGGGTTGGCGGGTGGATTCCGCGCAGCACACGCAGCTGGTGAATTTTATTTGGGGAATCGCGGACGATGTGTTGCGCGATGTCTATGTCAAAGGAAAGTACCGCGATGTGATCCTGCCGATGGTGGTGATCCGGCGGTTGGATTCGGTGCTGGAGCCGACGAAGCAGAAGGTGCTGGAGACGCATACGCGGCTGGACGAGGCGGGGATCGTCAACCAGGACGTGGCGCTGCAGCGGGCGGCGGGACAGTCGTTCTACAACACGTCGGCATTTACGTTGAAGTCGTTGATGGACAGTCCGCAGCAGCTGGGGCCGAACTTCCGGACGTATCTGGATGGGTTCTCGCCGAATGTGCAGGAGATTCTGGACAAGTTCAAGTTCCGGAATCAAATCCCGACGCTGGTGGAATCGGATTCGCTGGGGTATCTGATCGAAAAGTTTCTCGATTCGCGGATCAATCTGGGTCCCGTGCCGGTGCTGGATGCGAACGGGAACGTGCGTATTTCGGCGCTGGACAACCACGGGATGGGGACGATCTTCGAGGAGCTGATCCGGAGGTTCAACGAAGAGAACAACGAGGAGGCGGGGGAGCACTTCACGCCGCGGGATGTGGTGGGGCTGATGGCGCGGTTGATCTTCACGCCGATCGCGGAGCAGATCGAATCGGGAACGTATCTGGTCTATGACGGGGCGTGCGGCACGGGCGGGATGCTGAC
>JBIQLF010000028.1:0-3537 GCA_044464585.1 Thermomicrobia bacterium | reverse complement strand
TGATCACGCGCACGAGCGACGGGCAGATGATGTTCCTGGTGAGCCTGCTGCACAAGATGCAGGAAGACACGCCGCTGGGGAGCCGGATCGCGGAAGTGCACAACGGCTCGGCGCTCTTCACGGGTGATGCCGGGCAGGGGGAGAGCAATATCCGCCGGTGGGTGATCGAGAACGACTGGCTGGAGGGAATCATCGCGCTGCCGTTGAACATGTTCTACAACACCGGGATCGCGACGTATATCTGGGTGCTAACCAACCGCAAGCCGGAGCACCGGCGGGGGAAGGTGCAGCTCATCGACGCGACGAAATGGTTCCGGCCATTGCGCAAGAACCTGGGAAAGAAGAACTGCGAGCTGGGTCCGGCGGACATCGAGCGGATCGTCTCGGTGTATGAGGCATTCGAGGAGACGGAGGAGAGCAAGATCTTCCCGAACGAGGCGTTCGGCTATTGGAAGGTGACGGTGGAGCGGCCGTTGCGAGCGACGGGAATCGATCCGAACCGGGCGTACTCAGCCAAAGAGATCAAGGCGCTGAAGGAGAGCGGGGCGATCGATGAGACGGGCGAGCCGGTGATCCGCAAGGTGCTGCCGGCATCTACCACCGTCGATCCATTTCACGGAAAGTTCGCGCGGGAGATCAAGGGCAAGCCGGCGGTGGTGGAGTACGAACCGGCCAGCGACTTGCGCGACACCGAGCAAATCCCGCTGCTGGAGCCGGGCGGGATCGAGGAGTTCATCGGGCGCGAGGTGCTGCCCTATGCGCCGGATGCCTGGATCGATACGGGCAAGACGCAGATCGGATACGAGATTTCGTTCACTCGGTATTTCTACAAACCGACGCCGATGCGGACGCTGGAGGAGATTCGGGCGGACATCTTGGCGTTGGAGCGGGAGACGGACGGGTTGTTGATAGAGATTGTGGGCGGGTAACCGGGGCGGCCATATTGTAGTGTCGCTATCATATAGAGTCTATCTGGCCCTCATATTATTGCCAGCCTTGAATATAGAGGCGTCGACAGCGCCATATTCAAGGCTACCTTGAATATGGAACGGAGATACCAAGTTGCAGCGCGTCCAGTCGAAAGAGCGAACCGTCCGTGAATTGCTCCAGCGCAAATACACCATCGACTACTACCAGCGCGAATATCGCTGGCAGGCGAAGCAACTTCAGGAACTCATCGATGACCTGACCGGCAGCTTCATGGCCGCACACAGCGACAGCAATCCACGGTCGGCGGTGCAGAGCTACCCGCGTTATTTTCTCGGCTCGGTCATCATCAGCCAGAAGGATGGCGGGAACTATATCGTCGATGGCCAGCAGCGGCTGACAACACTTACCCTGCTACTCATCCATCTAAATCACATGCAGGCCGACAAAGCGGAGCGCGTCCACATCGACGATCTGATCTTTTCGGAGGAATACGGAGAGAAGTCGTTCAACCTCAACGTTCCCGAGCGGACCGAGGTCATGCGGGCGCTCTACGAAGGAAAGGTAGCCGATCCACAAGGGGCAATCGAGTCGGTTCAGAACATCATCGCCCGATATACCGACATCACGAACGGCTTCCCGGAGGAGATCGACGCGAGCCGCCTTCCCTATTTCCTCGACTGGCTGACCAGGAACGTCGATCTGGTCGAAATCTCGGCTAATTCGGACGATGACGCCTATACGATCTTCGAAACGATGAACGACCGGGGGCTGAATCTCACCCCGACCGAAATGCTCAAGGGGTATTTGCTGACCAACATCCTCGTCCCCGCTGAACGCAATAAAGCCAATGACGTCTGGAGGGACCGGACCGAAAAGCTACGTGCGGCGGGACGGGAGGACGATTTCTTCAAGTCCTGGCTCCGCAGCCAGTACGCCGATTCCGTCGTGACCCAGCCGAGAGGTGGACCGGTCAGCGATTTCGACCGGATCGGCAGCGAGTTCCACCGCTGGGTTCGGCAGCATAGCGACGATCAAGGCGACGATGGCCTGGTGCTGGATGAGAACGCTTTCTATCCATTCGTGACACGAGATTTCCGGTTCTTCGCCGACGAGTACCTGCGAATCATCGAAGCGTCTTCCAAGCTGCTCGAGGGTTTCGAGCACATTTACTACAACGCCCGGCAGAACTTCACACTGCAGCCAACCCTTCTACTCGCCCCGCTCACCGTTTCCGATAGCGAAAGCGACCGGAAACTCAAGCTACGGCTGACAGCGATGTACCTCGACATCGTGTTGGCACGTCGAATCTGGAATTTCCGAAGCATTTCTCAATCGACCATGCACGTCGCGATCTTCCGGCTGACTCGCGAAATTCGCGATATGGACCCGCTCTCGCTGGCAAATCACCTGCATCAACTGTTAGGCCAGGATGAGGTCACCTTCGCCTCGAACCCGAACTTCTACGTCCATCAGCAGAACCGATATCGCCTCCATCAGATGCTCGCGCGTATGACGGACTACGTGGAGCGGGAATCCAAGGTGAACCCCTCTCGATATTTAGCCTATTCCACGGAGCGGAAGAATCCATTCGAGGTGGAGCACATCTGGGCGAACCATGCAGAAGAGCACATGGACGAGTTCTCCCACCCGGCGGACTTTCACGCTTATCGCAACCGGATCGGTGGATTGCTCCTTTTGCCAAAGAGTGAGAACACGAGCTACGGCGATCTGCCTTACGATCAAAAGCTGCCGCACTATTTGAAGCAGAACCTCCTGGCGCAATCTCTTCATAAAGATTGCTATGAACGAAACCCCGCGTTTTTGAGCTTTGTGCAGCGATCCGGTCTGCCTTTCAAGCCGCATGCGGAGTTCAAGAAGGCCGATCTCGACGAGCGCGGTGAGCTTTACCGGCGCATTGCTGAAATGGTGTGGAACCCAGATCGACTCTTGCGAGAGCTAGGTCTGTGATGGATTCTCATTTAGTCGCCTTCCCGGCTTATCGTGAATCTGGCGTCACTTGGCTTGGCCGAGTTCCCGAACACTGGTCGGTTCTTCCGAATCGCTCGATCTACCAAGAGATAATCGAGAGAAATCGTCACGATGAGGAAATGCTCTCCGTCACAATCCGTTCTGGGGTGATTCCACAGACTGAGCTACTTGCTGACTCTTCGAAGAAGGACTCGTCCAACATCGACCGGTCTGGTTACAAACTCGTACAACCGGGAGACGTGGTCTATAACAAAATGCGTGCATGGCAAGGTGCTATTGGTGTCAGCAGATACCGGGGAATTGTGAGCCCCGCTTACATTGTGGGGCGGTTCCGCGAAAAGCAAGTACCTGAGTATTTTCACTACCTCTATCGCATTCCTGCCTTCGCAACCGAAGCCGAGCGTTGGTCTTACGGAATTACTTCAGATCAGTGGAGCCTCCGTGCAGAGGACTTCAAGCAGATCTACAGTTGCGTCCCGCCGCTCGACGAACAAGCCGCCATCGTCAAGTACCTCGCCCATGTCGACCGGAAGATCGACCGGTTCATTCGCAGCAAGCGGCGGATGATCGAACTGCTGAACGAGCAGAAGCAGGCGATCATCCACCAAGCGGTGACCA
>JBIQLF010000027.1:21601-32198 GCA_044464585.1 Thermomicrobia bacterium | reverse complement strand
CCACGCTCATCATCGCGCACCGGCTCGCCACGATCCAGCATGCCGACCGCATCGTAGTGGTCGATCAGAGTGGTGTGGTGGAACAAGGAAAACACGCGGAGTTACTGGCCCGGGGCGGCGTCTATCGTCGCCTGCACGCCGCGCAGTTCGAGCCGATCCCGGCTTGAACGTTTGGTAGGAGTTATTGACGAGGGTGGACGGGAAGGCAGCGGGTCGGTACGGTGCGGGTGTTAACCTCCCGCTTCTCGCCTGGAGCCCACGCCGATGTTCGATCCCGCCACCTTCCTGACCGAGTTGTACGTGATCATTGATGATTGGGACAAGACCCAACCCCCCGAACCGATTCGCCGCGGTCCGGCCCCGCGCTTGAGTCGCAGTGAAGTGCTGACCATCACCCTGGTGGGCTAATGGGGATGTTTTTCCTCCGAACGGGACTTCTCTCAGTGGGCCGAACGCCACCTGCCGGCATTTTTTCCCGGGCTGCCCAGCCGAGTGCAGTTCAACGCGGCCGAACGGCGCTCTAGCCGGGTCTTGGAGCAGTTGGCGATCTGGTTGGGCCAGCACGTGCGCGAGGCCGAGGAGACCTTTGAAATTCTGGACTGCACCGGGCTGCCGAACCGGGATTGCAAACGCCGGGGACCGGGCTGGTTGCCCGAGATCGCCGCGCTGGGCTAGTGCACCCGCTTGGGGTGGTATACCGGCATTCGCTTGCTGGTCTGCTGTGGCCCACGCGGGGGCATTACCGGCGATGGGTTGGCCCCCGGCAACATCAATGATCGCCCGCTGGCCGAGACGTTCCTGCCGGCGCGGCATCGGCCCCACCCGGATTTGCCGAGTGTGGGACCGGCCACCTCCGATCGCTATCTGGCCGATAAAGGCTTTGCCGGACGGGAGTGGATCGCGCACTGGGCGCAGGATGCCCACGCCACCGTCCTGGCTCCGCCGGAACGCAATCACGCCCAGGCTTGGACACGTGCGCAACGCCACTGTCATGCCGGCAAACGGCAGATCATGGAAACGGTGATGGACAAGCTACTCAATCGATTCCGCCTTAGAGCTTGCACCAATAGGCGGTCGTTTCAGGGCTTACGCGGCGGCCGCCCTTCCCAGCGATAGCGCGTCCAGCCCGCTCGAATGAGACGGCGAACGATGATGACGACGGCCGAGAACGCCAGCCAGCATGCCACGACGACCGCCCGCCGTTCGGTGCACCAGACCAGCTTCTTGTGGGCGTTGGTCCAGGCATTGGTGCGTTCGACTGGCCAGCGGGACGAGGCGGCGATGGGAGCAGGGGTACCTTTGGGAGCAATCTCCCCACGCCGCCCCCGCATCGCGAGCCGCTCCCGGGTGAGGCCCGAGTCGTAGCCTCGATCCAGGTGGACGGTTGCGGCGCTTCCATGCAGATCGCGCACCCGGTCCAGGGTCGGCGCCAACAACGGCGAGTCATGCTGGTTGGCCGGCGCGGCGATCGCCCCCAGCGGGATGCCGGTGGCATCGACCACGGTCGAGCGTTTGAGACCGAGTTTGCCCCGATCGACGGGGCTGCGACCGGCGACCTCGCCACCACACGGAGCGGTGGTGATGCAGCCATCGACCGCGAGGTCCTCCAGGTCCAGGCCGATCATACGGTCGTAGGCGGCCAGCACGATCCGTTCCATCTGGTCCATGACCCCAGCACCAATCCAATCGTCCCGGCGACGTCGCAACGTTGTGACTGAGCACGTCGCATCCGCAATCCGATGATAGGCACAGCCAAAGACGAGAATCTGGACGAGTTTGTCGAAGACGACGCGGTCGGGGATGCGTGGGCGATGGCACCCGAGCGGATGCGGGTCTGGGGGGCGGGGCGGAAGGAGCGGGGCGAACTGGTCCCAGATGGGTTCGATGAGCCATGATGGCAGCGCGGGCACGGGGCACCTCCGGCGATGGGGCGGCGTTGAACACCTCCTAGCATGCCGGACCCCGTGTCCGTGCATCTCATCTATTGGCGCAAGCTCTTAGTCGGGAACGCCCCCACCAATTGGCGGGATTGCAGGCCCGCATCGCAGCCAAGATCGCCCTGCATAATGTGAGTATCTGGTTCAATCGCCAGGCGCACCGCCCGTCGCTGGCCTTTGCCGATCTCATCGCCTGGTAATGACCGCTGCTCAAAACTCCTACCAAACGTTTAAGACTTGAGTCCGGAGTCCTGAGTCGTGAGTCGTGAGTCGTGAGAATGACCGTGGCTGAGGGGGCTTCTGCTTTCTCGCGCACAGCACAATAATCGACGCCCGACGACTCGTTTAGAAACGGCAATCGTTCCACTGGGCAGGGGCAGAAAGGCCCTCATCTACATGATCGTTCCCCGGACCCCGGACCCCGGACCCCGGACCCCGGACCCCGACCTAGCCTACGGCGCCGGCGGCAACATCGAAGCCAGCAACGCCAGATGCAACGCCAGATGGCGCGACGGGTCATCGGGATCGCCCCCGAGCGATGTCTCGATCTGGCGGAGTCGATAGGACAGGGTGTTGCGATGAACCCCCAATCGCGCGGCCGCATCCACATGCGAGCTACCCGATTCGAGATATGCCAGCAGGGTCGAGCGCAGAATCCCCCGGCGGTCGTCCGTCAACAACGTCCCAAGCGCATCGGCCGCGAACGATTCCAGCTCGGCAGAACCCCAGAGCGGGTAGAGCAGCCGGTAGACGCCGACCTCGGCCACCCGGTCGAAATGGAGAGCGTCCCCGGCAATGAGTCCCTGCTCGATCAGGGCAGCGACGAATCGCGCTTGCCGGGCCGCTTCCGGGATATGCGTCGCGCCGGTCACTGGACCCGAGATCGCGACCCAATGATTCTGAGGCGTCTGCGCCTGTCCGTGCTGAGCGGGAGAATGCGCGGTTCGCCGTGAATCATGCGGTCGCCAGCGACCACGCACCTCGACCAGCGTCGCCGGATATCCCCCGAATTCGGCTGCATCGTGTACGGCGCCATACAACGCCAGATCGTGCTGCATGGCCAGCCGATCCGCCGGACTGGAGCTCAACGCCACCCGGTAGGTTCCATTGACCGGCAATCCCAGGGAGGCAGCTCCGCGGCCGGCATCGTTCGGCGTGGCGGAAAAGAGCCCGGCCAGCGCAACAGAGCGCGCGCCGCCGCGCGGGCGGACATCGTGCGCATGAGCGAGCGCTGCTTCGACCGCCACGGCCAGGCGATCGGCCACGAGCCGCGCCAATGCCCGTTGCGCATCCGGCGCCGGACCGAGCCAGAGGGTTTCGCCCCCGGCCAACCGGACCCCGTAATAGCCTCCCTCCCACCCGCGCGAACAGGTCGAGAGCGAGCGTTTGGACACATCGGGGGAGGGTTCGGGAGCAGCGGCGATCAGTTCACCGGTGGGACCCACGACCGCGGCGTCCATGTCCAGATAGGCCGCGGCCGCTTCGAGCACCTGCTCCACATCGGCGCCGAGCGAGTTTGCCTGTTGCACCACGCGACCCAGCTCGGTGCCGGCCCGGTAGATCGCTCCCCGCTGTTCGGTCAGCAGGCGATTGATTTCACTTTCCAGATCGACCGGAATCGGATCGATCAGCAAGCGTACCAACCCCTCTGGCGTTTCGATCGGTTGATCGAAGATGATGCCGGTGGCGCCCCGGGCCACGATCTCCCGCAACAGCTCCTGGAGAGGCACCTCGGTGTCTTCCACCGTTCGCCCCGGCACGATGACCAGCTCGCCCCCGCGCAACGGCGGCAGCACCGGCTGGGAGGCACGCACGGTCACGATCCAGGTCACTTCGTGCTCCGCCTCCGCGCCGTGTTGTCCGGTATCGGTCTGTTCATCATCGGAATAGAGCGAAAGACGCGGTTCCCAGGCGAGCAGATCGCCGATCGTAATTTCTGCCATCGCGCCTCCAGCAGTCATGTCGGAATGGGTGGTTGCGCCATCGCGATCGGTCGCGACGGTTTTGTGCGAAAACGAGCTCGAAACATGGCAGATCGCCAGGACTTCGAATACCGGACTGGCGCCCCAGGGTGCGCCTGCGCTTGCCCGGTCACAGTAGCATAGTCGGAAACATCGCCTCTTCGAACCGGAACGATCTTGGCCGAATTGCACGAACAACGAATCAGCTCCGCGCCAGGAGTAGCACCATTCGACGGTCGATCGTGGTTGCTGGTGGCGGTCGCGTCCCTGACCGGAGTGGCCGCGTTCCTCTATCCGTTTCTGCTTCCGGTCGTTCGCACCGGCTCCGGCGATCAGGCTCGCGCCGGGGAAGCGCCGGTCCTCTTTGCGCTGGTGACCGTGCTGTCGCTGGCCGCGCTCGCCTTCGAGCTCGATCCCGCCCGCGGCCAGATCGGTGGGATGCCAGCGTCCAAACTGGTTGCGCTGCTGGGGGTGCTGGTAGCGGCCAATGCCGCGCTGCGATTGATCCCGACCTTTCTGGGCGCTTCGCCGCTCTTCGTGCTGATCATCCTGGTCGGCGCCGTATTCGGACCCGTCTTCGGATTCCAGATGGGGGCGCTTACGCTGCTGGTCTCCGCGTTTCTGACAGGTGGCATCGGCCCCTGGCTTCCCTTTCAAATGCTCGGAGCGGGATGGGTCGGGTTGCTCGCCGGGTGGTTGCCACGCCCGGCCGCAACACGGCAGCGCCTGCTGATCCTGGCGGTCTTCGGGGTCGTCTCTGGATTCGCCTATGGAGCGTTGCTCAATCTCTGGTCATGGCCGTTTGCCGCGCCGGGGGTCGACCAAGATCTGGGTCTCTATTGGAATCCCTCCCTTTCGGCGACCGAATCGATCCAGCATTATGCGCGGTTCTATCTCGTGACCTCGCTCTGGTATGACGCATTCCGCGCGCTTGCGAACGGCGTGCTGATCGTAGCCATCGGCGCCCCGGTGTTGCGCACGCTCGATCGTTCCCGTGCGCATTTTTCCTGGCGTCCGTGGGTTTCGGCGCCACCACCGGTAGAACCGCCAGCCGTCATCGGTCGAGCTGGAACGCAAAGCCCGGAAAGCGGTCCTGCTACTATGTCGCATGGATGACTATGACCGCACGCACCGCCCCTCGGGCAAGGAGAACGATTGGTGGATCCACAACGGTTCGATTCTTTCGCCAAACGATTGGGAAGCCGGCTCTCGCGCCGGGATGCCTTGCGGGTGGGCGCTGGCGCCGCGCTGGGAGCGGTCGCGCTCGGCAAGCTCGCGCCCGCGATGGCGCAGGATGCGGAGACGACCCTCAAGGATCGTTTCGTTTCGATCCGCTCCTATCCTTACACCGGCCAGATCGATGATGCGCGACAAGCCCTGAAAGCGCTGGTGCCGCTCATGGAGCAGCAGCCGGGGTTCATTTCGATCGACTTCGTCGGTGGCGATAAATCGATCTATGTCGTTGCCAGTTTCCTGGACAAGAGCACGGCAGTCGCGGCCGCCAGGGAGGAGGACGCCTGGATTGCCGAGAATGCCGCGGAGATTCTGGCTGGCAAACCCGATATTCGGAGCGGAAACGTCTTTCTGCGTTCCGAGCTGCACGCCGGTTGCGGTTGCACGACCGGGGTCGACAATGCCTGCAATTCGGAGCGGCTCGTTTGCTGCGGTGAGGATGATGTTCCCGGCGGAGCCGGAATCTGTCTGACGACCGCCACCACTTGTCCGGCTGGGCCGGTGAGCACGCCAACGCCGGTCCCCGTCGTGGAACCGACAGAGGTTCCGGCCTGCACCGGCGAGGGCTGTGCCTGCAATGGCGGCGTCCAGTACGCCTGCGATGAGGGGCTTTCCTGCTGTGGTGCGGATATGCCCGGCGGCCAGGGCACCTGCCTGCCCTATTGCGGCGACGAGAGCTGCACCTGGGAAGGATGCGCCTGTAATGGTGGCGTCGAGGGCGCATGCGATGAAGGTCTGTCGTGCTGCGGTGCCGATATACCGGGTGGCCAGGGAGTCTGCGCATATGACTGCGGCGGCGGTGAATGCACCAGTGAGGGTTGCGCGTGCAACGGCGGTGTCCAGGATGCCTGTGATGAAGGACTTTCCTGCTGTGGAGCCGATATACCGGGTGGATCGGGCACCTGTCTGAGCGATTGCGGCGGCGGTGGATGCACTGGCGCGGGATGTGACTGCACCACCGGCGTCGAGGACGCCTGCGATGCCGATCTCGTCTGTTGTGGTGGGGGCGAACTGGGCGGTCCCGGCACCTGCCAGGCAGCCTGCGGCTGATCGGCCAGGAGCGTCGAAAACGACTGATATCGGGCGGGGCGGAACGGGTGAAACGTTTCCGCCCCGTCTCGCGTTCAATGTTAGGATCGTAAGGTTCGCACTCAGTGACGCGGAGTTGTCTTGCCGCGCAGGCAAGCCAGCACCCGAGCCGCCAGGGGACGCGGACCTGGGTTGCGGCATGGCGCCGTTTTGCCCCCGATTGCACCAGTGCTCCCAAAAGGGCAAAGGAGGAAACGCGTGGATTCGACTCGTTTCGACTCGCTCACCAAACGGCTGGGAAGTCGCCTCTCCCGCCGTGACATGATGCGCGCGGGCGCGGGCGCGGCCGTTGGCGCCGTGGCTCTCGGCAAGATCACCAGTATCGCCGCCCAGGATCCGGACACGACCCCCAAGGACCGTTTCATCTCGGTCCGCACCTATGCCTATACGGGCACGGAGCAGGAAGCTGCCGCTGGTCTCGGTGGAATCATCCGGGTCATGGAACAGCAGCCTGGGTTCATCTCCTACAACATGGTCTTTGGCAAGGGGCAGATTCTGGCGATCTCCACCTTCCTGGATGAGACCACCGCCGTGGCGGCGGCTCAGCAGGAAAACTCCTGGATCAGCAGCAACGCCGCCAATCTTCTTCCCAATGCGCCCACGATCGAGAGCGGCGATGTGTTCGTCCGTTCCGATATCGATGCGGGGTGCAGTTGTATAACTGGCACCCAAAATCCCTGTAACTCCGAGCGCCTCAGCTGCTGCCCGACGACCGATCGGATGGGCGGTCCGGGTGTCTGTCTCACCAGCGAAACCACCTGCCCAGAATCGACGCCGGCCGAGCCGACCGCGACCGCCGCTCCCCCACCGCCGCCGACCGATGTCCCGGCCTGCACCGGGGAAGGCTGCGCGTGTAATGGCGGTGTTCAGGATGCGTGCGACGATGGGCTCGTTTGTTGCGGTGTCTCTGTTCCCGGCGGCCCCGGCACCTGCATGACCGAAGACGAATGCAACCCGCCCTGCACCGGCGAAGGCTGCGACTGCACCGCGGGCACGCAGAACCCGTGCGACGATGGACTCTGCTGTGTCGGCGCCGACACCCCGGGCGGAACGGGAACCTGCAGCAGCGACTGCGGGGACGGCGGTTGCACCAGCGAAGGATGCAATTGCACCACGGGTGAAGATGGCAACTGCGACAGTGGTCTGGTCTGCTGCGCGGCCGACATGACCGATCCGGGTTCGCCAGGCACATGTATGACGACCTGCGACTCCAGCGACTGCAACGGTCAGGAAGGATGCCCGTGCATGTCCGGCACCCAGAACCCCTGCAATGACGGGCTCGAATGCTGCGGCGGAGACACGCCCGGCGGTCAGGGCACCTGTTCGTCGAGCTGCTAACCGCACTCGACGCCCGAACATGCCAGTGGAGCGGTCCCCCGGGGCCGCTCCACTTTTTATAGTGGAACCGCATGCGGTTCCCGGACGATCTACCAGGTGATCAACGGCTGGATCGAGGATTTGGCCGAGCGAAGCGCTTGCGCCGCCGATTGCTCCAGGCGCAGAGCCTTCTGGATCTCCCGGCCGATCAGGTCGGTAATCGCCATGTAATTGGGAGTCACGAAGCTATCGAATGGCGAATCCGCTTGGTCCAGCACAATCGCCGCGACCGGATTCGCAGTCTGGATGTCCGGATCAGCCAGCACCGAACGACGCGATGGCAACCAGCCGGTATCGCTGAATTGCCGCTTTTGCACCTCGGGACTGAGATAGAACTCGATCAGCTGCACCGCCAACTCCTGATTCGGTGATGTGGCGGCAATCGTCCAGGCATCGACGCCGTTGATCGTGGCGTTGTTCTCCGGGCCCTTGGGCATGACCGCGGGAACGATCTTGCCTTCGCCGGATGGAGCATTGCCGTTCAACACATTCCAGAATGCCGGAAACGAACAGGTCATCGCCGCATCGTTATACGTCATGCGAAGCGCCACTTCCCCATAGGACGGGCTCATCAACGATTGGTTGGCGGTGATCGGCAGGAGATCGATCATGAACTGGAGCGCATCGACACCGGACGCATCATCGAATACCGGCGTCCCGATATCGTCATACATGCGACCGCCCGCCTGCTGCAAGAACGCCATCCAGATCGAGGCAACCCCGCCGATCCCGGCCGATGCGCCATAGGGCAGCAACACCCCATTGGAAAAATCGCCACCAAAGACCGAATCGAGCGCCTTCAGATCGTCCCATGTCGCCGGTGGCTCGGAAATACCGGCCGCTTCGAATAGATCGCGATTGTAGAAGAGCACCATCAGCGAAAGCGACGAAACGAGCCCGTATTGCTTGTCTTGCCAGGAAACCGATGCCGCTTGCGCGGAGGGAAGGTCGTCGACGAGCTCGGTCGACAACCGCGATCCAATCTCCGCCAGATTGTGAGCCTCATCGGGGATCGCGGCCCAGTTGTAGAGCACATCGTGCCCATATTGCCCGGAATCGAGCGCCGCCCGCATTGCCGCATCGAGCGCGAAGAAGGGATGCGTTTCGTAGTCGACTCCGGTGTCGTGGTCGTTTCTCCAACCATCCAGGAGATCGAGCGCGAAATTGTCGACTCCAGGCGGGCGGGGATCGGGGGATTGCGGGCTGAGCACCGAAAGATGCTGGCTCTGCGCCAGGCCGCGCGCCGGCACCCGCCCGAACGCCAACCCGGCTCCGGCCATCGCTCCCCGTTTCAAGACCGCCCGTCGATCGATCCGCCGCATGTGCGTTGGCACCCCGCTTCTCTTTCCCGCTCGACGGTGTGATGCTAGCCGCGCCTCCGATGTGCGTCAAGCCGCGGCGAGACACGCCGATCAGTCCATTTCCATACCAGGGAATAGACGAGCGCCAGTATCGTATGGGCCGCACGAGCTCGCCGATGCGATCATTAGAGATTTTGTGGCGCACCCCTACCCAAATGTCGCGTCCAGGGCCGCGGACAGGTCCGCGACCAGATCGCCGGGATCTTCCAGGCCGACCGAAAAGCGGAGATGCCCGTACTTGCGGAATGGCTCGGGATATCGCTCCCAGCCGCCGCGTCCCTCGGGTCCGACATGGACGATCAGCGATTCGTCGTGACCGAGCGAAACCGCCGAGGTGATGACTCGCAGATTGCTGACGAAGCGGTTTTGCCGGTCGCCATCGCCCTCCACCGCGAACGCCATCATCCCGCCATAGCCATAGTCGCCGAATTGTCGTTTGGCGGCGTCGTGCTGGGGATGGGATTCCAGCCCGGGATAGTAGACATAGGCAACGAACGGGTCGTTCGCGAGGAATTCGGCGATGCGCTGCGCGCTCTCGACATGCTGCCGCAAACGCAACGGCAACGTCACCGAACCACGGGTGATCATCCAGGCATTGAAGGGTGAGATCGCCGCTCCGGTATCGACCAGCGCGTCGGCTTTGATCCGCGATACCAGGGCTTTGGACCCGATCACGGCACCGCCCATCGCATCGCCATGGCCATTGATGTATTTGGTCAGCGAGTGCGATACCAGATCGGCGCCATGGTCGAGCGGCCGGAACATGGGCGGCGGGGTAAACGTCGAATCGACACTGAGCAATGCGCCAGCGCCATGCGCGATCTGGGACAAAGCGGCGATATCGGCCACCTCGGTGGTGGGATTCGCGATCACCTCGGTGTGAATCAGTTTCGTTTCCGGACGTATCGCCGCGCGCACCTCGTCCAGATCGGTGATATCGACGAAGGTTCCGGAAATCCCGTATTTCTCGGGCAGCAACTCGCTGAACAACCGCCAGACGGCTTCATAGGTGACATCGCCGAGCACGACATGATCGCCGCTCTGGAGGAGCGTGAAGAAGAGTCCATAGAGCGCGCCGACCCCGGTCGCGAATACCGCGGCTGCTTCGCCATGGTCCAGTGCGGCCAGTTTTTCTTCCAGCCGGAGCTGATTCAACCCAGTGTTGCGGGTATAGAACAAACCGTTGGTATCCGACCAGTCGATTCCGGTTGGATCCTCGGGCAACGCATAGGAATTCGCCATCACCAGTGGCGTGCGAATCGCGCCGCTGCCGGGATCGATGGCATTGCCGAGGTGCACCGATTGGGTGGCGAAAGCGAGCGATTGGGGATCGTGTTTATCGGGTCGGACGTCAGTCGTCATCCAGTTTCCTCGGAAATGTCCTGTGTCGATGAACGGGGGACACGTGCTGCCATACGGCCGCGGGCGCCCGCTCGCTCGGAGGCTCTGGCGGTATCGTAGCCGACCGGCACTCGCTACGGTTCGATCCGAATCCGGCGATCCGATCCGCTGATTCGCGCGCTGTTCGCACCGCCGAAATCGCCGTGCTCAGCAGCCGCAGCCAACACCAACCAGGAGAATTCCGGAGAAACCATACGGGCCGCTGCATCGTTGTCGGAAGAGAGGGAGGGTCGGGCAG
>JBIQLF010000027.1:0-21501 GCA_044464585.1 Thermomicrobia bacterium | reverse complement strand
GGAGAAACCATACGGGCCGCTGCATCGTTGTCGGAAGAGAGGGAGGGTCGGGCAGTCTCCCCGATTCGCAGGAGGCAAGTGACAGAAAGGAATTCGACGATGAGTTTTCAGCGACGCATCTTGAGCTGGTGTGGGGTCACCGCACTCGCGATGCTCACCTTGCTCGTATTCGGCTCGAGCGCGGCGCGCGCACAGAACGACGGCGAGGTCGGGATCAACTTCGTCGCCTATACCTGTCCAACCCTGGAGTCCGATCTCACCACGGAATGCGACATTCTCACCGGCGGGACCTTCGAGATCCTGGCCGATGGTGCGCCGCTCGATGGCAGTCCGTTTGCCATCGGCCCGACCAGTCTCGTTCCCGGGTTTTTCTTCTCTGCTCCCCAGAATGCCACATTGACTATCACCCAGCTCACGATCGAGCCACCTGGTAATGCGCCAGCGCCCGGGTTCGATCCGCTGACAGTGAATGTGGCCGATATCCCGATAGGCGGATGCGGCGGCGAATCGACCTGCCCCACCATCCAATTCATCGATCAGCCATTCGCCATTGCCGATGGTCCCGCGGGCCAGCCGCCGTCTCCCGCCGAAGTTGCGGTCATGCCGGCCACTGGGGCTGGAATCTCGATCAGCGGCGGCCATGGTGCTGGAGCGATCGAGACCGCTCTGCTGCTGGCACTGCTGAGCGCGGGGCTGGCGGTTGCCGGTCGTCTGGCGCCGGCTCGGGTACATCGCATGTGAGATCGCGGGCGGACGTCCCGGTTACGAACGTTCTTGGGCCGAGACCGTCCCATCCGGGGCGGTCTCGCCGATGTCCCAACCACGAGCGTGTTCGATCAGATCAGCCATGATCAGATCGTCGTGGGAGCCGCTGGCGCGCAAACCGGCGACCGCTCCGGCGGCATCGGCGTCGGTGCGATTCTGGCTCGTTTTGAATTTGCCGGTAAGCGAGCGAATCGGAATTTCGATCCCCACGATCTGGGCCAGCATCTCCTCGGTATAGGCACGGGGCGCGTCGGCCATTTTCCATGGCACCGGTTCGGCGGCTTCCATCTTCTTGGTCAACTGACCGGCTTGCCCGCGCACCCATTTCAGATCGTCATGCACGATCATTTCACCCCGCGCCTGCGCCATCGCGTAATTCCAGGTCGGCACGGCCTCGTGGGTGATCTGCTTGGAGGGATACCAGTTAGGCGTGATATAGCGATCGACCGACTGGAAGACGACCAGGGCTTCCTCGCCCGGATCGCGCCCGCGCCAAACCGGGTTGTTCCGCGCCACATGCGTCAGCAATCGCCCATGCTCGCCATGATGGCGATCGAGCACGAAGGGGATCGCATTGGCGGTGATACCCTCCGTACCGCTGGTGATGAGCAGACCAAGGGGATGCGCTTCGATCAGCGAGAAGATCGCCTCGCGATCGGTTTCGACGAAGAATTCGGGCAGATAGACCATCGTTCGCACTCCACGATTACCGGCATGCTGCCGGAATCCTACTCTCCACTCCTCGATTTCGCCCCGGAGGGCGGCACCCGTCATACAATCGAACACCGAATATCGAAATTCCGACCGTGAAAGGACCACTCGTTCGATGACTGCCACGTCCCCGACGTCCCTGCCGACCATGGACGATTTTGCTGCTATCGTGACCTATGGCGGCGCGGTTGCGTTTTCCCCCGATGGCTCGATGCTGGCCGTGATCAACAATCGGTCGGGGCAATACAACATCTGGCTGCAACCACTCGCGGGCGGACAGCAAACCCAGCTCACCTTCTATACGGACAACGCCGTGCGCGATCTCGCCTGGTCGCCAAACGGGCAAGAAATCCTCTATACCGCCGACTATCAGGGAAACGAAAAGCATCAGCTTTTTCTGATGCCGGCCGGGGGCGGCGATGCCAAGCCGCTCACGAACGATCCCGAGGTTCAGTATTTCCTCGGTGACAGCCCGTGGTCACCGAATGGCGAGCTGATCGCCTCTGCGGGCAACGACCGCGATCCGTATGCCCAGGACATCATCATTCGGGAATTGCCGACCGGCGAGGTCGATCATGCGGTGGCCGATGGACGGATCAATTTCGCGGGCGCCTGGTCGCCCGACAGCCGAAAGTTGCTCGTCGCCGAGGCGCGTTCCAACCTCGAAGTGATCGTCAAGCTGCTGAATGTGCAGACCGGCGAGCTGGACGATCTCACCGATCCCAACGATATCGCCAACGACCGCCCGGCCGCATGGGCGCCGGATGGTTCCGGTTTCTGGCTCATCACCGACCGGGAGAGCGAGCACGATTGGCTCGGGTTCTACGATCTTTCCACCCGCGCCGTCTCGCCCGTCGCCCGGCCCGACTGGAGTGTCGAAATGGCGGTGGCGTCGAAGAGCGGCAAATGGCTGGTCTGGTCGGTCAACGAAAATGGCTATTCACGCATCCATGTGCTGAACCGGGAAACCGAGGAACGCAAGGAGCTGACCGAGCTTCCCGGCGGCACCTTGCCCGGCTTCGGCGGCGGGCTCTACCTCTCCCCGGATGATACGAATCTCATCGTCCTCATGGTCACGCCGACGCAACCGAACGAGCTCTACGTGGTCGATCTGGACACGGGGGAAACGCGCCAATTGACCGCCAGCCGCAAGGCAGCCATCGACGAATCGCTGCTGGTCGAACCGGAGCAAGTGGAAATCGAGGCATTCGACGGCCGCACCATCCCGGCCCTCCTTTTCCGGCCGCATGGCGAGGGACCGTTTCCAGCAGTGCTCTCCATTCATGGCGGCCCGGAAGCGCAGGAGCGCCCGGGCTATGCCTATCGCGGGTTCTATCAATTCCTTCTCAGCCGGGGCATCGCCGTGCTGGCGCCCAATATTCGCGGTTCGTCCGGCTATGGCAAGAGCTATCAGAAGCTGATTCACGGCGATCTCGGTGGCAACGATGTCCGGGATTTCGAAGCGTGCGCCGGCTATCTCCGGTCGCTTCCCTGGGTGCGTAGCGACCGGATCGGGGTTTTCGGCGGGTCCTATGGTGGCTTCGCGGTGCTCACCTGTGTCAGCCGGTTGCCGCATTATTGGGCGGCCGCGGTCGATATCGTCGGTCCCTCCAATCTCGTGACGCTGGTTCGCTCTTTCCCGCCGACCTGGCGCGATATCGCCAAGCAGACCTTCGGCGATCCCGACACGGAAGCAGAGGATATGCTCCGCCGTTCGCCGATCACCTATGTCGACCAGATCGAAACGCCACTCTATGTGATTCAGGGCGCGAACGATCCGCGGGTGGCGCAAGCCGAAAGCGACACCATCGTGGCGCGGCTGCGAGCGCGTGGGGTGGACGTGAAATACGACATCTATCCGGACGAGGGACACGGGTTTACGAAGGTCGAAAACGACATCAAAGCGATGCGGGATTCGGGGCAGTTCTTCCTGGAGCATTTGTCGAGAGAAGACATGCTTCCCCCGCGATAGCCACGGGGCATTTTCATCTCACGGCAGCTCACTCGCTCATTCGCAGATCCGATGGGCCGAATTGCCGTACCCCATCCCCGTGCGACAATCTGCCGCCGTGGGCAGCATGCCGTCGTTAGCTCGGCGACGATCCCGATAACCATTCGCTCCAGCGGGCGTCAGCCCGGACGAGGCAATGCCGCGTGACCGCAAGCCGGACTTCTCATTCCCCCACGCCCGCCATCGACGCCGTCGCCACCCAGCATCATGTGATCGGGACCTTGGTCGTTGCGCAGATTCTGGGCGGGGTTGGGGTTGCCACCGGGGCCACTGTTGGAGCGCTGCTAGCCGCGCAATTGTCCAGCGAGAAATTCAGCGGGCTTTCGGCCACCGCATCGGTCGTCGGAGCGGCATTGATCGCCATTCCGGTTTCCCGGGTCATGAATGTGCGCGGGCGCGGAGCCGGGCTGATGCTCGGATATGGCATCGGCATGATCGGAGCGCTGGTCGTCGTCATTGGGGCGAGCCTCGGGCTTTTCCCCCTGGCGCTGCTGGGGCTGGTCGGCATCGGCGGCGGCACCACCGCAGGATTGCAATCGCGCTATGCCGCGGTCGATCTGGCGTCATCGGAACATCGTGGCCGGGCGCTGTCCATCGTCGTCTGGGCAACCACGGTCGGTTCGGTGCTCGGGCCGAATCTCTCCTCGCCCATGGGACGGGTGGCCGAAACGATCGGCGTACCCAAGCTCTCCGGTCCATATCTCCTGACCATGGTCGCGCTCGGCGCGGCCATGCTGGTGATCTTCTTCTTCCTGCGTCCGGATCCGTTGCTGGCTGCCCGGCAGTTGCGCGTTGCGAGCGGTGAAGTCAGTGCCGTGCCGATCCTGCAGCGCTCGATCACCGAGAGCCTTGCCTTCATTCGTTCGGTTCCATCGGCGTTTCTCGGGCTGGCGGCGATGTGCATCGGTCAGGCAGTCATGTCGGCCGTCATGTCGATGACTCCGATCCATCTCAAACACGGCGATGCCGATCTGCGCATCATCGGGTTCGTCATCAGTGGGCATATTGCCGGAATGTACGCCGCCTCGCCGCTGGTGGGAATGGCCTCGGACCGGTTCGGCCGCAAACCGGTCATCCTGCTCGGATGCGCGATCCTGTTCGCATCCTTTGCAGTGGCAGGCACGGCCGGGGCGCATGCACCGGCGACGCTCGGATTCGGTCTTTTCCTCCTTGGACTCGGCTGGTCGTGCACGCTGATTGCCGGGTCGACGCTGCTCACCGAATCGATTCCGCTCGATGCCCGTCCCACCACCCAGGGAGCCGCCGATCTCGCCATGGGCATGTCCGGCGCCGCGGGCGCGCTGCTGGCTGGGCTTATCGTCGCATTTGGTTCCTACGCGCTGCTCAATGTGCTGGCCGCCCTGCTGGTGGCGCCGCTGGCGCTCGTTACCCTGCGGCGCGGACTCGCCGCGCTCCCGGCCACTGGGGATTGATGGCTGTAACTACAGGTTGTAGCTACACTTGGAGTCAGGCCCATGCAGTTCGAGTGGGATGAGGAAAAGCGGGAATCGAACTTGGCCAAGCACGGCATCGATTTCGATCGTGCCATCCTCTTATGGGATGGACGCGACTTCATAGAATGGCAAAGCACCCAATCCGAAGAAGAACGCTGGTTGCGAACAGGCACGATCGACGAGCGGTTCATGACGGTGATCTGGACGAGCCGCGGCGAGATCGTCCGTATCGTTTCAGCAAGGAGAGCGCGAGATGGTGAAAAGCGCAAGTATTACGAGAACTACCCTTGAAGAAGCCAAAGAGCGAATCGCACGGGGCGAAGACCGAACCGATTGGGCCCGCATCGACGCGATGACGGAAGAAGAGCTCGAAGCTTCCATCGATTACGAAGAAGAAGGGCATCCCATCTGGGAAACCGGACGCTGGATCTCCGACCCGGCGTCCAAGCGGCAAATCACCCTGCGGCTCGATCCCGACATCATCGACTTCTTCAAAGCGGGTGGTCCCGGCTACCAGACGCGCATGAATGCCGCACTCCGGCGATATATGCTGGAGAACACAAAATAACGGCGCCGCTTCGGTCCCGACTGTGGGACCGAAGCGGATGGCATCGCGCTCGCCCGGCGTTTCGCACGATTACTCCAGCGGCAACAACGAATAGTCCCGCGCCCGTGGGAAGGTCGGCAGCGCGCGGAATCCCTCCGCATAGCGCACCCCTGCTTGCAGTCCGCGAAATGCCGATTGCACCTCCATCATCTGGGCAATGCTGCGGCCCTCGAAGATATCGCTGATCCACGCAGTCTGGCTTTTGTGGCACGCGAGCATCTGTTGTTTGATGGCAAAGGTGCTGGTGATATCGACATAGACCTCCGGAGCGAAATCGACCCCGGCCAGCGTGTCATAGAAAAAGTGCGTTGGGATTCGGCTCAGCGGTGGATGGGCGGTTTCGATATTCGGCACTGCCGTCATGATGCGGGCATCGCGCGCGGCCATTCCGCTCAACGAATGATCGGGATGGTAATCGTCCGTCCAATGCCCCAGCACGACATCCGGTTCGGCCTGACGGATGACATCGATCATATGCCGCCGGGTTTCTTCGTTGTAGAAGAAGAACTCGTCGTGGTAGTCCATCCAGATCAATTCTGCGCCGATCAGGGCCGCGGAATCGAGCGCTTCCTGTTTGCGTATGGCCGCGATCTCTGCAGGCGGCAAGGTCGCGGAACCGACATCGCCATTGGTGGCGACCGCCATGATGACGGTGTCGCCCCGAGCGGCGTATTTGGCCAGGGTACCTCCTACCTGGAATTCCAGATCGTCCGGATGGGCGCCGATTGCCAGCACGCGCAATGGTGTGCGATTCATTCTCAGGTTTCTCCTGTGCTCGTTCGTGCAAATGACATTGCCCGCATACGCGGGATGTTCGTACCGTTCGTCATTTTCGCGGACGGCGCTCTGAAGAGCTCGTCGAGAATCAGCGTGGCCGCCCCCCGCGCCCCCGAGCTCAAGCGAATATCGCTGGGAACGATACGCGCAGCCCGGAAGGGATGTTCGAGCGATTCGGTCCGCGCGGTTTCGAGCATCTGATCGCGATAAACAGCGGACGCGATGGCCGCCCCGCCGATCACGATCAACGAGGGCGAGAGCAGATTGATGACGATCGCCACCGCACGTCCCAGGGCCGTCCCACCATCGACCAGGATCCGGTGGATTCGCTCGTCGCCCCCCATTGCCCGGTCGATCAGATCGTCGATCGTATCGATACCAGGATCGAGCATTCGGCCAGATTCCAGCATCGCGCTGGTCGATGCATAGCATTCGACGCACCCGCGCCGCCCGCAGCCGCACAACGGTCCCGCATGATCCAGGGTGATATGCCCGACCTCACCGGCCAGATGACCGGGGCCGATATAGGGACGGCCATCGATGAGCAGCGCCGCGCCGATTCCGGAATCGGCCAGCAGATAGACGAAATCGTCGAATCCGGCGGCATGACCATATCGTCGTTCTGCCGCCGCCAATGCGCGGACGGTATCGTCGATCACCATGCGCGGCCAGGGAAGCGCCCCGGCCAGTTCGGCGCGCAGATCAAAATCGGACCAGAGCGGCGACCACGATGGCGTCTCGGGCCCCGCCGAAATGACCCCCGAAACCGGATCGACGATGGCGCGCACGCCGACCCCCGCGCCCAGCACCTGGTCGGGCACAACGTCGGCATCCGTCAACGCTGCCTCGACCAGTGCGACGAGATACGCCACGATCGATTCCCTGCGATCGGGCAACGGACCGGCGGAACGGGCCGATCCGACGATGGCGCCGCGCAGATTGCAGACAACCGCTTCCTGCGCGCGACCGCCGATATCCAGACCGGCGACATAGTGCGTATCTTCGGCCAGCGCCAGCGGCTCGACCGGGCGGCCCTCCGCGTGGACCGAGCGCGGAGCGACCGTGACCAGCCCAAGCGCGATCAGCGGGGCCGTGAGGCGGCTGACCTGGCTGGCGCTCGATCCAAGCTCGGCGCCGATTTCCGCGCGGGTGATCCCCTCCCGATCGCGAATGATGCCCAGCACCGCCAACTGGCGTTGGGTTAGGGCCAGAAACGGTCCGGCCGGTTCATCGAGTTTCGGTGTCTGGCTGGCCACGTAGCGCACTCCGAACATCCGCCGGTTGAAAATCGACAACCGAGTGACGGTGAATCCCTTGCTTTTACTCCGTTTTTTGCTATGATGCAAGAAACTCGACAGCCAATGCAATCGGTTGGAGGCGAAGAGACTGTTCGTGGGCAACCCCGTATTCGACATCTTCGACACATCGACCGGTATGCACGGACTGGAAATTGGCAAACCCCGCGTCTGGCGAGGTTCGAGGTTCGATGCAAGGGAGCGGCAAACTTGGACAAAACACAGGAACTCGATTTCCAGCAGGTACGGTTGGCGCTTGCCAATGGCACGATGACCCGGCGCGATGCCTTCAAGCGGGCACTGGCGCTGGGGGTTTCTCTTTCCGCCGCGGTGGCGCTCCTCTCCGAGGTGACGGTTTCTGGCGCCAGCGCCCAGGATGCGGCCCCGAGCGGCGCCCTCGTCATCGGCAATGCCGAACCGCCGACCTCGGCTCAATGGGACTCCTATACCGTCTTCGGGCTGGTCGATGCCCAGGTCGCTTCGCTGGTGCACGATTCGTTGCTCGGATATGACAGCGCCGATGGCACGATCGTCGGTCACCTCGCCACCGCATGGGAGATGACCGAGCCGACCAAGATGACCCTCACCCTGCGCGAGGGCGTCACCTTCCATGATGGTTCGCCGGTCACCGCGGAAGATGTCAAAGCCACCCTCGACCGCGCTGGCGATCCCGATGCCGGTATGGCCTGGCATGGTCTGATCTTCCCGAATATGTCGGTCAATATCGTCGACGACACGACGGTGGAGATCGTCACCGAGGAGGTCTTCGGTCCGCTCGAAAAATCGCTCGCGGTCGCGCCGATCTTCCCGAAAGCCGATATCGACAATCCCGATAACTTCAACCAGCGCGCCATGGGCGCCGGTCCATACAAGTGGATCAGCTACGACCAGAACAAGGTCACCATGGAAGCCAATCCTGATTACTGGGGTGGCGCTCCTGGTATCCAGACGGTGGTGTTCGACTACATTCAGGATGCGAATGCGCGGGTCAGCGCCCTGCTGACCGGACAAGCGGACATCATCACCCGCTGTTCGTCCGAGCAGCTCGACCGGGTCAAGGATGACGCGAACTACTACGTGGTCGACGTTCCGCCCCTGACGCAGATCGTCTGCATCTACCAGAACAACGGCACCCTGGCCAGCAAGGAGATCCGCCAGGCGCTCGCGTTTGCCATCGACCGCCCCGCAATCGTCGAAGGCATCCTGCAAGGCGTCGGCAAGGTGCCCTATTCCGCGATTGCGACCAATGCGCCCGGATATGAGGAGCAGCCGGAGCGATTCGATTTCGATCCGGACAAGGCGAAGGAGCTGCTGGGCGATTCCGAAGTCTCCCTGACGATGGCGACCACCACACTGGTGCCGCATCAGAAGGAAATCGACCAGGCGATCGCGCAGTTCCTGGAAGATGTCGGTATCGAGGTCGATGTCACCACCCTGGAAGTGGGCGCATTCCGCACCAGCTACAACCAGTACGATCTGACACTCAACACGCTGGCCAGCTTCAACTACGATCCCGACTTCGTGCTCGGGTTCTATGCCGGGCCGACCGCCGAAGCCGTGTTCCATCTCGACGATCCGGCCATTCCACCGATGATCGAAGCCCAGCGCACCTCGTCCGGTGACGAGCGGCTGGCGAAGATCAACGATCTGGCTGGCTATCTCTGGGACATTCAGCCATCGCTCTATCTCTCGGATGAGCTGTGGCCGTTCATCGTTTCCAGCAAGGTGCAAAACTACGATCGCGTGCCGGTGGTCGGCGAGCCGCTGCTGCGTTTCGCCACCAAGTCGGCATAGGCGCGGCCGAACCGATTCGGGAACGGGCGGCGCCCGGTGCGCCGCCCGTTCGTATTCGAGGGAACCGGCACCGCCCGGCGATGAATCCCCGGGCTACCGAAGCGAAGCCCTTTCGGGGTTGGGCAATCGCCATACACGGCAATTCTCCGGACCCCGGACCAACATTCTCATTCGTATCTCTGCCCAAACATGGGCGCGACGACCACGGAATCAGATGCAAAAGATCATCCTGCGACGGCTGCTGCAGAACGTAATCCTGGTCGTCGTCATCGTGCTCATCGTTTTTGTGCTCATGCGTTTGACCGCGGGCGATCCCGCACGCATGAAAGCCCCGGTCTTTGCCAGCGACCAAATCCTGCAAACCTATCGCGAACAATTCGGAACCGACCGGTCCTTGCCCGCCCAACTCTGGGATTTCGTTTCCGGTATTCCGCATGGCGATTTCGGCACCTCGTTCCGTTACCAGCAACCGGTTTTCGATCTCATCATGCAGCGCGTTCCGCGCACCGCACTGCTGGCATTGACCTCACTGACTCTGGCGCTCGTCGTGGCGATCATCTTCGGTATTGCCGGAGCGCGGCGGCCCGGCAGCAAGATCGACCGGTTCGCGATCGCGATCAGCACCCTCGGGCAATCCGCGCCCACCTTCTGGGTCGGGCTGATGCTGGTGCTGGTCTTCTCCGTCCATTTCGGCTGGTTTCCGGCGGTCGGATTCGATGGACCGAAGAGTTTGGTCTTGCCAGCCATCGCTATCGCCCTGGCGGTGTTCCCGGCCGATCTGCGCGTGCTGCGCGCATCGATGATCGAAACCTTTCAACAGGAACACATCCGCACGGCCCGCGCCTTCGGCATCTCGGACCGGCGCATCACCTGGCTCTATGCCTTCCGTAATGCCGCGCTGCCCCTGATCACCGTGGTCGGCATCGATCTGGGATATCTGCTCGGCGGCACCATCGTGGCCGAGGTCGTTTTCAACTATCCCGGGGTCGGGCAACTGGCCATCGACTCCGTCAATGCGCGGGATTATCCCCTGATCCAGGCCATCACGATATTGACGGCGCTGGTCTTCGTTTTCGTCAATCTTGGAATCGATCTGCTCTATATGGTGCTCGATCCCAGAATTCGTATCGAGGCATAGGATATGGAGCTCGTTGGCGATCCGGCCGAGGTGGATACATCCCCGCTCGATCCGGATGGTGCTCTTTCCAGTGCGCGCGCACGCTGGCATGACGTTCTCCAGCGCGAGGGAAGCCGCACGTTCCTGATTGGATTGCTGCTCTTCAGCATCATGGTAGGCGCGGCCGTGGCGGCGCCGCTGGTCACCGACCACGATCCGTCCCGCAACAACATCACTGCCCGCCTGCGTCCTCCATTCTGGGACACCGAAAACAAGGGCTCGACCACATTTCCGCTCGGCACCGACGGTCTGGGCCGCGACATGCTTTCCCGCATTCTCTACGGTTTGCGAGTGTCGCTGGTGCTGGCGCTGGCCGGTCTTTGTTTGTCGATGGCGCTCGGTGTGTCGCTGGGGCTGGTGAGCGGACTCTTCGGTGGCCGGATCGATGCCTTGCTGATGCGGCTCGTCGATCTGCAGCTCGCATTTCCCTATATTGTGCTGGCAATGGCGATCGTCGCCGCCACCAAGACATCGATTCCGATTCTGATCGTGCTGCTCGGTCTGGCGGGATGGGTCTATTTCGCGCGGGTGGTGCGCGGGGTCGTACTGCAGGAGATGCAGCGAGACTATGTCCGCTCCGCGCAGGTGCTGGGAGCGAGCCGCTGGCGGATCGGCTTGCGCTATGTGCTGCCGAATGTGCTGCCGGCCATCGCGATTATCGCCACCCTGCAGCTTCCCGGCCTGATCATCTTCGAAGCGACACTGAGCTTCCTCGGGCTTGGGATTCAACCACCGACTCCCTCCCTGGGTGGAATGATGCTGGACGGCACCCAATACATCGCCAGCGCCTGGTGGGTGATCACATTGCCGGGTATCGCCATCCTGCTCGTCACGCTGAGTCTCAATATCATGAGCGACGGTTTGCGGCAGATGCTCGATCCACGGTTGCAAACAGCATGATGCCCAGCGATTCCCAGCAACCGCGTCTCTCGGTCCGCGATCTCACCACGGTCTTTCATACCCGCGGCGGCCGGTTCGTCGCGGTCGACAATGTTTCGTTCGATGTCCATCCTGGCGAATGCGTCGGGATCGTGGGTGAAAGCGGCAGCGGCAAGAGCGTCGCCGCGCTTTCCATCATGGGGCTGATCGACTACCCCGGCGTGATCGAAAACGGAACGATCGAATTCGACGGCCGGAATCTGCGCGAGCTGCCGCCCGAGCAATTGCGCCAAATCCGCGGGCAAGAAATCGGCATCATCTTCCAGGATCCGCAAACCTCGCTGAATCCGCTTTTCACGGTCGGACGGCAGATGATCGATATCGTCCGCGCCCATCGCAAGCTATCCAAAGCGGAGGCTGCCGCGCTCGCGATCGAAAAACTCGGGCTGGTCGGTATTTCGGCACCGGAATCGCGCATGCGCGCATATCCTTGGGAGCTGAGCGGCGGCCAGCGGCAGCGGGTGGCAATCGCCATGGCGCTCATGCTCGGTCCCAAACTGATCATCGCCGACGAACCGACCACCGCGCTCGATGTGTCCATCCAGGCGCAGATCATCGATCTGCTGATCTCGTTGAAGAACGATCTCGATTTTTCACTGATCTTCGTCAGCCACGATCTGGGCGTCATCCAGACCATCGCCAACCGGGTGGTGGTGATGTATGCCGGGCGGATGATGGAAACCGGCCAGGTCGGAGGCGTCTTCCGGCATCCCTATCATCCCTACACCTCCGCGCTGCTGGCATCGGCGCCGACCTTGCGCACCGCGCGGCACCAACCATTGCAGGCGATCGAGGGCCGTTTGCCCACACCGGGCGCACTGCCGCCCGGTTGCATCTTTGCCCCGCGCTGCCGGTACGCCCAGCCCGATTGCACCCTGGCCCAGCCACCGCTCGAACCGATGGGAGAAGCTGGGCGCCAGGCGGCCTGTATTCATCCCTTGATCGAACAGCCGGTATCATGAGCAACGACCATATCGTCACCATCGAACATCTCGTCAAGGAATACGCGGTTCGCGGCGGAGCGGATGGCGCGACGCTGGTCGCGCTGGACGATGTGAATCTGACCGTCGACCGCGGTGAAATCCTCGGCATCATGGGCGAAAGCGGTTGCGGCAAGAGCACGCTCGCCAAAGTGCTCTTGCGACTCGAACCGCCGACCGCGGGCACGGTCACCGTCGATGGCGAAGATGTCGCCCATCTCGATCGCGCCCAGAGCGAACGCTACCCGCGCAAGGTTCAGATGGTCTTCCAGGATCCCTACGGCGCGCTCGCCCCCCGGATGAATATTGGCACCGCCCTGGAAGAACCGCTCCGTATTCACAAGATGGGGGACAAACAACAACGCCGCCAGCGGGTCGAGGAGCTGCTGGCGCTGGTGGGGCTCGACAAGTCGCTCGCCAATCGCTATCCGCACCAGCTCAGCGGCGGACAACGACAACGGGTGAATATCGCCCGGGCGCTGGCGCTCGAACCCGAGGTGCTGGTGCTGGACGAACCGGTTTCTGCGCTCGATGTTTCGGTGCAGGCGCAAGTGCTGAATTTGCTGCGCGAGGTGCAGCAGCGGCTCGGAGTCACCTATCTCTTCATCTCGCACGATCTCCGGGTCGTTCGCTATCTGTGTGACCGGGTCGGGGTGATGTATCTCGGAGCGATCGTCGAGGACGGACCGACCGAAGCGGTCTTTTCCGCTCCGATGCACCCCTACACCCTCGCGCTGCTGCATTCGATTCCCGATCACGAGGAATCCGATGCCATGCGCCGTTCGTTCCGGCTGAAGGGCGAGGTGCCGAACCCGATCGACAAACCGAGCGGTTGCGCATTCCACCCCCGCTGTCCGATCGCCCGGGAAATTTGCAGCCGGGAGCGCCCCCCGCTGCGCAAGGTAACGGAAACCCGGCTGGCGGCATGTCATTTCGCCGAGGAGGTGCCCGCGTTGGAACAGAAATTGCTGGCCGGCGAGGTCTCCGCATGACCGAGATCCATTCGCCCCGGCTCTATCCCGAACGCGAAAGCGCTGCCGCCATCCGATCCGCGCTCGACCAGCATGGGTTCGATCTGGCGCACGAACAGTTGCGGTCCGACTACCTGACCTCGCCCTTTCCGAACCGGGAAACGATGCTTCCGCGCTTGGAGCGACTGGAACCGGCGTTGCAGGCACTGCTGCTGCTTTTCACATTCGGCGAACCCTTGCCGCCTGAGTCGGTGCGGGAAGTCCTGGGGAACGATCTGCTCGAATCCGGACTGGCTTCCGGTCTGCTCGTGCTCGCCTCCGATGGGGCGCATGTTTCGACCAGCGGTCTCCAGATCGTCAGCCGCCTCGGGCAATATTTCATCGTTTCCACCAGCCGTGGGTATCCCTCCTTCGATCCGGATCATGCCGATATCTATATCGGACCGGAGTCCTACACGCTCGCGAATTATCTGCAGCGCCGGGCAGCGAGCTTGCCCTCGGCGGGACGGGCGCTCGATCTGTGCGCGGGCTCGGGGATCGCAGGGCAATCGATCGCGGCAATTCGCCGGGGAATGCTCTGGACTGGGGTCGATCTTTCGCCACGCGCGGTCGAAGCCGCGACCTTCGATGCCATGCTCAATGAGGTGGCGGACCGATACACGCCGGTGACTGGCAATCTCTACGAACCGGTGGCCGGGCAATATTTTCAATTGATCGTTGCCAATCCCGCATTCATCCCGGTGCCCGATTCGGTCGAGTTTCCGGTCTACGGCGACGGTGGGGAAGACGGGCTGGCGGTAGTGCGGCCGTTGCTCTCCGGTCTGCATCGTCATCTGGCGCCAAGCGGGCGGGCGATCATCTATGCCGAAGGAACCGGCGACGATCGCGGGCCGTTCGTGCTCGATCTGCTGGAGCAGCATGCAGCCAGCGGCTTGACCATTGGGCTGACGCTGCTGTCGACCATGACCGCAGAGCAAACGCTCTTTTCGCTCGGGCGCATGCTGGCCGCGCAACACCCACCCCGGCTCGAAGAGCTCGCCAAATGGCACGCTCTCTTCGAAACACAGGGGGTGACCCGATATGACAAATTCATCATCGAGGCCCGGGTTGGCGATCCAGCGGTTGTCGTTCGCTCGCTCGAATCGACCGCATTCGACCGTTCGGGCGCATAGTCCGATGAAGGGGACGCCGGTCGGGCGTCTTCCTTTTCCCCCGGATGGCGAAACCGGCCACGCGTTTCCCGCGGCCTCGTCGCAAATCCCGTTGTGAATGGCCGACGATTGGAGCGCAAAGCAACGCCCCCGGTCCTGAGACCGGGGGCGTTGGGCTGTTGCGAGATCGCGCGTGGGCTTATCCGGTGATCTCGCCGCAGGCGACCATGGCCGCGCCATCGCCAGGGCCGTAGATGACCACCGAATACGGTCCCCGGGTCAACAGCACACTGAGGCTCACCGGGACACTCCCCTGGACGATACCGGTTTCGGTCGTATCGCCAACGTAGTAGTCGGGTTCGAGCACGCCTGCCAGATCGACGCACGTTCCATGGGCAATGCCCACCGCCGAACCGGGCTCAGCATTCGAAACGATGACACTCAGATTCACGGTTCGCGCCTGACCGGTAATCTGGCCGATACCAGACACGTTGCTTCCGCCGACCGGCGCCAGCATCACCGAGGCCGAACTGCTACTGGGCACCGTGGGCACGACAACCGGAGTTTCCGAAACCGACACGGCCGATTCGGTTGGCACGACGGACACTTCGGTCGGCGAGCCATTCGCCGGAAACGTTGGCAAGGCCACCGGCGCGCCATCGACCACGAGCCCGGCCTGCAGGGCCGCGACCGCGGCTTCCTGCTGATCGACCTGATCGGCCGGGATATAGCTCTCCATCGTCAGCAATGCGCCCTGCGCCGGCATGGACACGCAGATCACCGAATCGAACGTGGAATTCACGGCTCCCGATTCGTCCTGATAGTCGAAGGTCATGGTCGCGATGGCGACATTACCCTGGGTGATGATCTGCTGGCCGTCCGCGAAACTCTGCAACACGATGTTCGAATAGGAGGCATTGCCCTGGTAGTAGTCCACCAATGAGGTGATGCACTCCTCCAGCCCCATCGTGCTGGCGCCGCTATAGAGATCGGTCACGACCGTGTTGTTGGTCAAACGCAGCACATCGAAATTGTTTTGCGACGATTCGTTCGTCACCGACCAGGTCGAATCCCAGGTGAGCTGATACCCAAAGGTCGGGCTGGTATAGGTATTGCCAACCACCGCGCTCGAACCCGTGCCGGCGCCCGGGGTTTCGGTCGGGAGTCCCACGACAACGGTCGGAGTTTCGACCGGGGGCAGCGCCACGGTCGGCGCGCTCGTTGGCGTCTCCACGACCGGAGATTCGACGGGAGTCGTTCCTCCTTGATCGAAGCTGACGACGTAGAAATTCTGGTATGGCGTCTGGCCGCCAGCAACATAGGTCTCGTTGAAGAATCCGATCACGCCCTCGACCGTTCCCGGGCCGGGGATCTGGGAGAGATCCAGCGTCGAAACGAACGCGCCATTGACCCCGAGATACCCCGTATTGCCGAGCACGATCAGATCGATCGAAACGACATCGCCCACATTCGGGCCGATGGTGAGACCACCGCCCTTTTGCAGCGAGTCCTGATTGCCGATGCTCAGGAACCATTGTCCGTCGGAAACGACGCCGAGCCGGTAGTGATTCGCGCTCTTGGTATCCCGGAAGGCAAGCCCGCAATCCCAGAGCTCGGATGCGGCACGCGGCGCGGCGCATTCGATATGCACGCCGAAATCGGTCACCGTGACACCAGTCGGTTCGAAGGTGACCTTCTGGGGATCGTGAAGCATGACGCCGTTCGCCGGTCCGAAGGCCTTCGGCTGGGTCGCTTCCATCGCCACATATTGCTGGAAGATGGACGCGGGATCGCCAGCGACCGCGGTGGGTTGCCCCGCTTGTGTGATCGGGGTTGGCGCTTCGATACCCCCCGTGGTCTCGGTCGGCGCCGCCGGTGTGCCGCCACTCAGGTCATAAACCGAGAAATTGCTGTAGTCGAGCGTGGTGGCTCCCGCGCCCAACCCCAGATATCCGGTCAGCTCGACATCGCCGGCATCCTGAACCGCGGTCAGATCGAGTGCGGAAACGAACTGGCCGTTCAGCCCGAAGGCGCCGGTTGCGCCATCGAAGAGCACATCCACCGCGACGGTCGTCCCCGGAGTGGCCGCGAAGGTTGCCCCTGTTCCGTTGACCGCGGCGCCCTGCCCGTTATCGAGTTGCCAGGTGCCATCGGGAAAGATCAGCAGAAAATTCTGGCCCGCGCCCGATTTTCGGAAGAGCACGGCCATTGCCCAAAGCGTACCGGCATTGACATCCGGCACGGTGAATTCGGCGTGCGCCAGACCATTGGCCACCGATACGCCCGCGGCCGCGGAATCGGCATTGGAGGCATCGAGCGAACCACTGAGCGGTCCGGCAATCGGCGTCATCGAGGCAAGCTGGCCCACAACCGTGTCGAACTCGGTGGAGGCATCGCCTTGCGCCGAAACCTGGGTGACTGGAGCAATGAGCAGCATCAGCATACCCACAATAGCCAGCAGCCCAAGTCGCCATCCATACGGTCTATTGGTCATTCCTTACCCTCCAGATTCGATCGACGCAAAACGAGTAGCCCAATACGAGACAGAAAACCGGTCTCCTTTGGCAGAGTACACCGATTGCTCATTCGCTGCATCAGCCGGTCGGTCGCGGTTCCCGGCGAACGAAGGGGGAAATGCCAAAGACCCCGGCGCGTTGCCGGGGTCTTGCTGGGATGCTCTGGGCGAATCAGTCGATTACATGTTGCGCGGAACGTGCCGCGTAGCCATCACCTGCTGGTAGTCGCGCCGGGCCTCGTCGGCCGTCGGATATCCGGCGCCTCGGCCCACGACACCCTGATAGTAGCGATCGAAATAGCTGCCACCAAAGCTCAGTCGTCCAATACGTGCAATTAGCGATTTCACTGTCATTTCCTTCCCGTGCCAGTCCCGGCACATTTCCTACTAACGAAAGTATAGCACACATTACCGTTATATGCATATATCGGCATATCACATACCGATTCCACGATACCCCCTCCGGAACGGGGCCGGCGATCGAGAGACCGGCAGGAATGTTTTCTGAAAACGAACCGTCCGGGCGCGGCAGCCGTAAGCTTGAGCATGATCCCACGCGCCGTCTTCGCTCGTTCCGATATCGATGACGGGGCTACTCCAAGGAAGATCGCATGACACCACATCCCCAGCGCCCCACCTCGTTTCGCTCGCTCGATCATGCGGGCCAAGCCGGATTCCTCGCTGCCGTGATCATGGTGGCCGCCCAATTGATCTGGCGGCTCGGGTGGTCGCACAATGGGGCGGTCCAGGCATTTCCGGAATTCGTGGTTGCCGCGGTTTCGCGACTCACTCCCCTCTCCGTTTTCGGCGCCGCCACGGAAACCTACGGAAGCAACGCCAAGAAAGCGTTGCTGATCGTCGTCGTGCTGGGTATCGGCGCGGTTGGCATGTGGGGGGGCCGCGCCGCCGGGGTACTGGCGCGCCGGACCGGCACGAGCTTTGGCGGTCGTCTGGCCGCCGGGGCGATCGTGGCCATCGCCTTACTGCTGTTCACCTCCGTTGTCGTTCTTCCGCTGGCCCACCTTGGAATGTTCGCGCGGCAGAGCGTCTATACCGACACGATCCTGATCCAGCTCATCCTCACCTTTGGGCTCTACGCGCTTGCATGGGCGGTCTTTACCGACGAGGTATTCGAATCCGAACCGGATTTCACGCGGGAGGACGCATCCCGGCGCACATTCCTGCTCGATGCCGCGACCCTCGCGGCGCTCGCGGCGGCATCCGGGGCGGTCTGGCGCATGCTCACCCCGCGCGTTCCTTCGATCGCCGATACCACCGCGCAGAAGGTCGCCAGCGATATCGTCGCCACCCAGCGCGCCGGTCAGGGATATGCGTTGCCGACGCCCACCTCGGTGGCGACCCCACGGGAAAGCGCCATGCTGACCAGCGATCTGGTCATGCAAGATGTCGACCCGATCGCCCTCTTCGCTCGACTCGATGCCGAGGGCAGGATCACCCCGGTCTTGACCGCGACACCGGACTTCTATCATGTTTCCAAGAACCTGATCGATCCGACCGTCAGTGCCGATGGCTGGAGTCTGAAGATCACCGGTCTGGTGAACAAGGAACTCGAGTTCACCCACCAGCAGCTCATGGACCGCGCCACCCTCCAGCGCATCACCACACTCTGTTGCATCTCCAACCAGATCAATGGCGATCTGATCAGCACCGCCCAATGGACCGCGGTCCCGCTGGTCGATCTCCTGAACGAGGCAGGGGTGCAGGATGGCGCGGTCGATCTGAAATTCCATGCCGCCGACGGATACGAGGATTCGGTCAGCATCGATGTGGGGATGCACGAAAGCAACATGGTGGTGGTTGGGATGAACGGTCAACCCCTGCCCGACGATCATGGGTTCCCGGCCCGGTTGATCATTCCCAATATCTATGGAATGAAGAATGTGAAATGGATCGACAGCATCGAGCTCGTCGACCACGATTTCAAGGGATATTGGGAGCAGAGCGGCTGGAGCGATACGGCCGTGACCCAAATCTGGGGCCGGATCGACTATCCGGCGAGTAGAGATCCGATCTCGACGGGTCCGCAATTTCTGACCGGCGTCGCCTCGGCGGGCGCTCGCGATGTTTCCCGGGTGGAAGCGAGTCTGGACGACGGCGCAAGCTGGACCGATGCCATCCTGGAACCATCGTTGAATCCGCCATTCACCTGGGTGCGCTGGGCGTTGCCGGTCGATCTGCCGGAGGGCGAATACCGGATGATCATCCGGGTGACCGACGGCGAGGGAACGGTGATGCAGAAGATGGACCTGTCGCCTCTGCCCGCTGGCGCAACCGGCTGGCCGCGCCGCACCGTGCGCGTCGAAGGATAGACGCGGATCCAGCAGCGCGGTGTCCGGCGCACCGGAGTGGGCTCGGCACACCGCGCTTCGGATGCTGAATGCGAGCCTATGCTGTCTGACCGGCCAGCGGAATACCGCAGTGCGCGCAGCGGGTGGCCGCGATCGGAATTTCGCTCAGGCACTCCGGGCACTGCTTGGTGTCGGGATCGGGAGTGCCTTTGCCCTCCTCCATACGGGTCATCATCATGTTCATCGGCTTGACGATGAGGAAGTAGATAGCCGCCGCCACCAGCAGGAAGTTGATCACCGCGGTGATGAATGTGCCGTACATGAAGGTGGTATCGCGGATCGTAAAGGTCATATCGGAGAAGTCCGGCTTTCCGACGATGAGCGCGATCAGCGGATTGATGATTCCCTCGACCAGCCCGTTGACCACCCCTGTGAACGCGGCCCCGATGACCACCGCAACAGCGAGGTCGATCACATTGCCGCGCATGATGAACTTCTTGAATCCGTCGAACATCCCCCACCTCCATCGAGATACCCCAGCCGCCAGACCCGTCTGTCATAGCCGCTCTTCTCGACGTAAAGCGTAGCAAATCCAAATTGGGTTCTGGGTCCTGCGTTTCGAGAAAATGGACGATCGTTCGAGAAAATTACCCAGAATCAGGATCTCGGTCGCGAGATGCGAACTCCATCACGCTTCCGCCACCGGACTTCCCGGAACCCCGGAATCCGGGAGCGTGAACGAGGCGAAGGCGGCGCTCGCGTCCAGATCGGCCGGGATCAAGCCGGCGTCCGCCATCCAGGCGGCATAGGTTTGCCAGCGTTCCGCCGATTGGGCGCCCCAGACTCCATTCGGATCGAGCCAGACGCTGGCCAACAAGCCGATTCCGATCCGCTCGACCGCTTCGTCCAGCTCTGGATAGGCGGATTTCATGGCCGCGATGGCGGCATCGGGATCGGCCAGCGCATCGAGATATCCATGCCCAACCGCATCGAGCAGGACTTCGATCAGATCGGCATCGTTCTGGACTTTTTCTTCGCTGGCCACCAGCACCAGCTCGTAATAATCGGGAACGCCCCAGGCTTCCACCCGCATCATGTCGACGGGATAGCCTTCCTGTTCGGCCAGGATCGGCTCGTGACTCCAGTAGGCACCCATGGCGGCATCGACCCGGCCGGAAATGACCGAGGGCACGAGATTGAATTCGACATCGATCAAATCGATATCGTCCATGGATGCGCCATCGGTTTCCAGCATCGTTTGCAGGAAGGCGCGCTGGCTGGGAATCCCGGGATAGCCGATCGTTTTGCCGGCCAGATCGGCCGGCCGGGCGATTCCGCTGCTCTGCAGGGTCATGATGCCCATGAGCGGGTGCTGCACCAGCGCGGCCACGCTCACCACCGGCGCATCTTCGGCGCGGGCCAGTAGCACGTCGGTTTGATAGGAGATCCCAAAATCGTCCCGGCCCGCGCCAACCGTTTGCAACACCACCGCCGGATCCGACGGGGTATAGAGTTCCACCTCCAACCCGGCAGCGGCGAAATAGCCCCGCTCCTGCGCCAGAAAGAGTCCGGCATGGTTGGCATTCGGATACCAATCGAGCGCAAGCGAGATCTTGCGCGTCGCCTGCGCTCCCAGCGACCGGGGGACGAAGCCGGCCGTGGTTGCGGCCGCGGCTGCTGTTGCGCCGAGCAACCGGCGACGAGAAATGGCATACATACGGTGCGCTCCTCCCAATAAGCAGTTCGCAGGGAATGCCGCCACGAGCGACGGTACCGGGAGAAACAGGGGCGAGGGGGCGATTCCTGCGCGGGGATTATCCCGATCAGGTGCGACGGTCGGCGGCACATTCCCGCCCTCTCAGCCCGGCTCTCCGAGCTCCCGTTCGAATAGCGTTCGGTTGTTGGGGGGAGGGTAGACGAGGGAGTGGGAGAAGGCAAGGGGCGCGAGGCAGCGGCCGCCAGGAGGGGAGACACTCCAGTTTCAGCAGACGGTGAGCAACATTCATGAATGGACCGCGCTGCAGCAGCACGGCCTGGCGCGGTTC
>JBIQLF010000026.1:24246-32921 GCA_044464585.1 Thermomicrobia bacterium | reverse complement strand
TTGCCTCTTGCCGGTCGTTCTTAGGACTCCGGACCCGAATCGTCCACCAATTCGGTCAGCACGCCATTGCACGATTCGGGATGCAGGAAGGCGATCCGCCAGCCGTGCGTGCCGATCCGCGGGGTTTCGTCGATCAGGCGAACCCCGGCAGATTTCAGGCGAGCCAATTCGCCGTCGAGATCGCCGGTGCGATAGGCGACATGGTGCATGGTGTCGCCGCGTTTCGCCAGGAACTTCGCGATGGGGCCTTCCGGATCGGTCGGGGTAATGAGCTCGACCCAACCCGGACCGCTGGCGAATGTGACCGCTTCGATTTGCTGTTGCGGCATCACCCAGCGTTCTCCGCCGGTGAACCCAAGCCGCTCGTAGGTCGCGAGCGCGACATCGAGATCGGCCACCACGATCCCGACATGATGGAGCTGCAATCGACTGCCGATCGTCTCGCTCATCCATCGGCTCCATCGGACTGGTCGTCCTGAGCGTCATCGGTACCCTCATCCAGCACCGCGGTGGGCGAACCGGCAATCACGATACCCGCCGTCGGAGCCGGATGCTCTTTACTAATCGGCATCTCATCATCCCGCAGGATCGTGCCTCGTTTGCGCGCGCCGGTCAGCTCGAAATAGGCGCGCAACACCTTGTCGGCAATCGGAACGGCATAGCTCGATCCTTCGCCGCCCTCCTTGAGAAAAACGGTGACGACGACCTCTGGCTGATCGTATGGCGCATAGCAGGTGAACCAGGCATGCGCATCCTGGTAGGTCCCGTCCGCTTTTTTCATACCGACTTCGGCGGTGCCCGTCTTTCCGGCAATCTCGATCCCTGGCTCGCCGTCCGGATTCGCGTATGGCCACTTGCTGATGAATGCACCGGTTTCGGCATCGTACGAACCGTGCGCGGTACCGGTTTCGAGATTGACGACCCGCCACATCCCTTCGCGCACCACATCGAGATGGTCTTGCTGCATTTTCATCTGCCGCAGGCTTTCGGTCGCAAACGTCTGAATGGTGAGACCGGTATCGTCGACGGTCTCCAATAGCAAGCGGGGCCGGTGAATCTGCCCGCCGTTGGCGATGGTCGCGGTATTGACCGCCATCTGCAATGGCGTCGCCAAAAAGAACCCCTGCCCGATGGAGGTATTGATCGTATCTCCGGCCGACCAGCCTTCTTCGTAGATGTCGTTCTTCCATTTCGGATCGGGAACCAGACCGGCCGCCTCGAATGGCAGCTCGATTCCGGTCTGCTGCCCGAACCAGAAACGCTCGTACAAATTGTCGTGAATCTTCTGGATACCGAGTCCCTGGAAGAAATGCAGATCGCCTTTTTCGCCGCTCTCATAAAAGAGATCGCGATAATGCAAATTCATCTGCGCGCCTTCCGGTTTCTGCTCCGGCGTGCCCACGTTATAGAAATAGACATCGCAGGAACGTTCCAGCGCTTCGATCATATTCAGCGTGCCGTGACCGCCATCGAGCCGCTGCCAGCAGAGATAGCGATCCCCGCGCGATTCGTCCCACGTATAGGGCACCCAGATCCCGCTGGTGCAGGTGAACTGGGAATCAGCCGAAATCGCATCCTCGTGCAACCCAGCCATGGCGATGAAGATCTTGAGGGTCGAACCAGGGGGAAAGTGATCGGCGGCCGCCTTGTTCACCAGCGGGCTGTTTTCGTCTTCGGTGTATTCGAGATACTTGCGGGTGGAGATACCCTCGACGAAGAGCTGGTTGTCGTAGAGCGGATAGCTCGCCAGCGCCAGCACATCGCCATTGCGGACATCGAGCACCACCACGGCGCCCGCGCCCGCCTTGTACTGGTGGGGTTCCTTGGTCGGATCGGCCTGATCGTGCAGATAGCGATCCTCATTGGCGAAGGCGAGCCCCTCCTCCAATGCAGCGGTGGCTGCCGCCTGCAGTTCGAGATCGATGGTCAGTTTGAGATTGCGTCCGGGAATCGGCGGGTTTTCATAGATTTGCCGGGTCTCGATACCGAGCCCGTCGACCTCGACATAGCGACCACCGCGATTGCCACGCAGCACCTTTTCCATCCAGAGCTCGAGACCGAGCTTCCCGATCGTATCGTCGTATTCGTAATACGGTGCGCCCGCCGGCGTCTGGTTGGTGGGATCCTGTCGCTCTTCCTCGATCACCGGACCGACATAGCCGATGACATGCGACATCACCTCGCCCGCCGGGTAGCTGCGTACGAGCGCGGCGTCGTTCAGTTCGATTCCCGGCAGATAGAGCCGGTTGGCTTCGAGCGTCAGCGCGATCTCCCGTGACACGTCACGCTTGATCACCACCGGAATGTCCGGAACGGCCGTGTTCTCGACCAGATAGTCGAATCGATTGACCACCTTGACCCCAGGCAGCTCCTGAGCGGCGGCACGGAACATGGGCGCTTGATCGTCGCTGAACTGATCGACTTCGACCAGATAGTTGTATTTCGAGCGGACCCGGATGATCCGCAGGAACTCTTCGATCGTGTCCTTCTTGGTCAACCCCAGCAGACTGGCGACCCGCCGGTTGACGGTCTCCTCGCTTCCTTCGGGTACCGCACTGGGGTCGATGACCAGCACTTCCGGCAACCGCAACGCCGAAATCATGGTGGCGCGGACTCGTTCTCGTTCCGGCGTGCCCTTTTTTGGCAGCTCGGATGGAATGACCCGAACCTCCCAGACCCGGCGGTTCTCCGCCAGCGACCGTCCCCGGCGGTCGAAGATCAACCCGCGCGGGGGTTTTTCGGGCACCCAACGCTGGGTCGTATCGGCAGTTTCCTTTTGATAGTAATCGCCCCGAACGATCTGCATATACCCAAGACGGGTGGTCAGAGCGCCGAATCCGGCGACGATGACGCCTTTCATGAGAAAGACGCGCCGGTTCAGAAAGATCTGGTCCGAACGCATCCGTTCGCGACGTTTCGTCTTGGTCTTGCGTTGGCCCGGGGGATCGTAGGGGATCCGCTTGCGACCTCTAAACATTTCGGGAACTCACCGGCCGTTGCGCGAGGCTGCCAATCAAATAGACCGGCGGGACGATCATCACATTCAGGACGGTTTGCAACATGACGATCCGCAACAGCGGACCGATCGAAATCGCCGTGCCGCCCGCGCTTCGCACCAAGAGTAAAACGATCGCGTGGAGAAAGGTAGCCACCACGCAGGCGAGGATAGGAACGATCAGGCTGCTGTGAAAGAACGCGCGGCCGGCCAGCGCCCCCAGCAGCACAACTGGCAACAGGGCGAGCGCATTGGACCCGAGCGGATCGAATGCCAGCGTATCGAGCAGGATTCCGACCAGAAACGCCCACAGCAGCCCATCCCGCACACCCCGCACCGCACTCCAGACCAGAACGATGACCAGCGTGACATCCGGAAAGATCCCGATCAATTCGCTGGACGGAAAGACCGTCGCCTGCAAGAACGCGAACACGATCAGCGAAATCGCGAGAACGACCGGGGCCATGACCGAACCCCGGACTCAGGAACGCCGCAGCGGCGCGCGCGCGGCGATTCGGCTCAACAGGGATCGACCGGGTTCCTCACGGCGTTCGGTGCGCGCCCGGACGGACGCCGATCGATGCGCGCGCTGTTCCAGCGCATCGTCGAGTGGCGCAAGCTCCGGGTTCTGCCCCCGGTATTCGAGACCGCGCGCGATCAACCAGTCCGCCAGCACCGGATTCTTCGGCAGAATCGAACCGTGCATATAGGTGCCCAGCGCGTTGCGATAACGAGCGCCTTCGGTCCCGTCTTTGCCATTGTTGCCACGTCCATACACAACGCGGCCCATCGGTTCGACACCGCTCCCCAACCAGGTCAACCCGCTGTGATTCTCGAACCCGACCAGCTCTCCCCACTCGCTCGCGACCACGACATTGCCGATGAACCGCTCGTCGCCGGCATCGCTTTCGACATCGAAGATACCGATCCCCGGCAACGGTGCGGCATCGTGGGGACGATAGCCATGCCCGAACAGCTGATAGCCACCGCAAACCGCCAGCGCGGCCGCCCCGCCATCGATTGCCTGGCGCAATGCTTCGCTCTTTGCCCCGACAAGATCCTGCGCGACGACGAGTTGTTCCTGATCCTGACCACCGCCGATGAAAAAGAGATCGATGCCGTCCGGAATCGAATCGCCAACATCGATCTCGACCACCCGCGGTTCGATTCCTCGCCAGGCCGCGCGTTGGGAAAGCACGATCACATTGCCACGGTCGCCATAGATGTTCAGCTTGTTCGGATAGAGCCACCCGATCCGGAGGACGCGCTTGTCGCTCACGATCATTCCTCCCAGAACCGGTCGACCGCGCCGGCGTCCGCCAGCGCATCGCGAATCGCCAGCATGGCTGTGTAGGTCGGCAGAATCGAAACCGCCCGCTCGCCTCGGGTGCGATCGAGAAATTCGGTGAGCACCCGATCGACCGGTCCTTCGAGACTCATCAACCGCGACTCGTCCACCCCCGCATACTTCAATCGATTGGCCATATCCGCTCCGCGGATGCCAGCGGTGGCAATCGGCGCGGCGCCCGTGGCCAGCATCTCGAAATCGACATCCCAAAGCCAGGAAATATCACGCCCATCGGCGATTTCATCGTTGATGACGATCAGCGTGGGCGATGCGAGATCGTTTCCACCATGGGTGATGGTGCGCAACACTTCGTTGAATCCGACCGGGTTCTTCACCAGCGAAACCAGTAGCTCGCGGCCTTGCCAGTCGATCCGCTCGGCCCGGCCGAAGGGGGAGCGGAACCGTTCCAGCGCACCTCGAATGACCGTGGGTTCGATCCCGAATTCGAATGCGGCGGCAACCGCTGCCGTGATGTTGTACGCGTTGTAGATGCCGGGCACTCCCACCGTCACATCGCGAATTGCCTGCGTGGCGTTCTCGATCGACATCGTCGACGATGCCATGCCATCGAGCCGGATATCGAATCCGGTCACATCCAGCGGCGGTCGTTCGTATCCGCAACGTTCGCAAACCCAGTCGCCCAGATGCCCGAGATAGAGCTCACGATAGGTCAGCTCGGCGCCGCATTGCCGGCAAACCGCCGCATCGGCGGCATGGGGCAGTTCGTCGAGCGCATGGCCGGGCGCGCGCAGACCGAACGCCGTGCGCGGCGCGCCGATACCGGCGGTGATGGTGGCAAGCGTCGGATCGTCCACATCGACCACCAACCGGGTCGATGCCGGCAACGTGGCGAACGTCGCTTTCCAGCGAACGCTGATCGCATTCATTTCGCCATAGCGATCGAGTTGATCCCGAAACAGATTATTCAGCACCACCATCCTGGGCCGGACCATACGCAGGATATCCGGCAACGCGGCTTCGTCGGCTTCGATGACCGCGATCTCCCCTCGGGGCGTGCCTGCCAGCGTCGCGTGTTCCACGAACATCGCGGCCACCCCTCGGGCCAGATTGGACCCCGAGCGGTTGTGGATGACCGTGCGACCCGAAGCTTCGAGCATATCGGCGATCAGGCGCGAGGTCGTGGTCTTGCCATTGGTCCCCGCCACCACGACCGCGCCATCCGCCAGGCCGCCAGCGATGCGGGAGACGACGTGGGGATCGATTCTGAGCGCCACCAACCCTGGCGCGGCCGTACCGCCACCCCGCTTCGACCGGCGCAACGCCGCCAGGGTCGCCTGGGATGCCCCGACGGCCGCGGTCCGGCGCAGAGAACCAAGCTTCGAATCAGGAGCCATCTTGCTCGCTCCCATCGCTGATGATCACGACGACCAGCGACAGATTATCGAAGTCGGCCGCTGGCAGAATCTGGATCGTTTGCGAATCGGATTGATTGTCGACCTTGGGTTCGCCCGTGACCCGGCCGATGATGATCGCCGGAGGGACCTGCGAGGTGCGCGCATCGGTTTCGTCCGATGTCACGACGACCTCTCCTTTTTCCGGGGTGATATCGCGGCTGACATGGCGCATTTCCATACGTCCGCCATGCTGCCATTGACCGTAGGCGATACCGACGCCTTTGGTATCGAGCAGCTTGGCCGCGACGGCAAAGGTCGCATCGATGGCCAGGGTGATCCGCGCCGAATGATCGCCGACCTCGGTGACCACCCCTACCAGATAGTTGGGATCGACCACGGCCATACCGAGCGCGACGCCATCGGCCGCGCCCTTGTCGATCGTGACGAGCTTCTGCAATCCACTCGGATCGGCATTGATGACCTTGGCGGTCAGCAGGTTCCAGGTGGGATGCGCTTCCTGTACCCCGAGGATTTCCTGCAGCTTGGCAACCGAATCCAGTTGGGATTTCAGTTGCGCATTCTCGGCGAGCAACTCGTCGCGCTCCTGCGTCACCTGTGCCAGCTGCAGGTCGAGCGGGGTCGAATTTCCGTCCCGGTTGGTCACCCGGTTGATCCAGGAAACGGCAGGATTGGTCGCATCGTGCAACCCCGAACGCAGGGAAACGAGCGCCGAGCTGTTATCGAGGGCGATCAAACCGACAGCAACCACGATGAACAGAATCACGAGCAGGATGGTCTGCCGGATACCGATCGGGGACAAGAATCATTTCCTCGAAAAATGTTGCGGCATTTCGCTCGCCGGGGTCTTCACTCCACCGGCGATGGCGGGCATGGCAGCATAGCACTCGTTGATGAATTCTTCGAAGCGGTTCGGCCGTTATGTCCAACCGAACCAGATCAACCGGTTGGTCGAAGTTCCTGGCCGCCCGCGAGCGCCCGCTCATACAGATGCAACGCCTCGGCTACCCGTCCCGTTCCGCGCGCTACACACGTCAGCGGATCCTCGGCGCGGTAGACCGGCATGCGCAGCTCGTTTTGCAACCGCCGGTCGAGACCGTGGAGCAGAGCGCCTCCGCCAGCCAGCACGATGCCGTTTTCCATGATATCGGCCACCAGCTCGGGCGGGGTTTCCTCGATCGCGGTCTTCACCAGCTCGACGATCGTGTTCACCGGCTGGGAAATCGCATCGCGCAATTCGACCGAGCTGACCTCGACCGCCTTGGGCAGCCCGGTCAGCAGATCGCGCCCCCGCAACGTGACCCGAATCTCTTCTTCGAGCGGGTAGGCCGATCCCGCCGCGATCTTGGCGTTCTCGGCCGTCCGTTCCCCAATGACCAGGTTGTGGTCGCGCCGGGCGTACTGGATGATCGAATCGTCGATCTCGTCGCCCGCCACCCGGATGGAGTGATTGACCACAATGCCCCCGAGCGAAATGACCGCAACCTCGGTCGTACCGCCACCGATATCGACGATCATGCTGCCGATCGGCTCGTTGATCGGCAGTCCCGCCCCGATGGCCGCCGCCATCGGTTCCTCGATCGTATATGCCTCCCGAGCGCCGGCCGAGAGCGCCGCGTCCTTGGCGGCGCGCTTTTCCACCTCGGTCACCCCGCTGGGAATACCGATGACCACCCGCGGATGTGGCGCCATCATGCGCTGCATGTGCACCTTGCGGATGAAGTAGTGCAACATCATCTCGACGGTGTCGAAATCGGCGATGACCCCGTCCTTCAAAGGGCGGACGGCGATGATGCTCTCCGGCGTTTTGCCGACCATCGCCTTGCCTTCGACTCCGACCGCCAGCGCGCGTTTGGTTTTCGTATCGATCGCCACCACCGATGGCTCAGAAATAACGATCCCCTTGCCCCGGACGTATACGAGCGTATTGGCAGTGCCAAGATCGATACCGAGGTCCCGGCTAAAGAACCCAAAGAGGGCCGCCAGAGGACGTATCATCAGTAGGAGTCTCCATCGGCGTTCTGGTAGGACGCCCGAGCATCGCGATTTGCCTGCAAACTCATCGCGTAACGCACGTGGCAGTTACAGGAACGAGAGCGTCGAAATTCGGAGCAAGTGTAGCATGATAACCCGCGATTCTCGCGGTTATGGCAAGCTGTTGGTGTTCGCCGTGGACGTATCTCCGGGGGGTTATACGCAGAACCACTCGCCGAACCGTCCACGTTTCCGTACGTACGCCGTGATCGACACGGCACTCGACTCGAAAGGCACCCGATGAGTTTCGATATTCGCCAGGCCCTCCCCGATGAGCTGACCGCGCTCCTCCCGGAAACCCCACATGAGCTTCCTCTGAACCGGCAGAAGATCGTCGAGCTCGTGGCGCGTGTGCGCGACGGTGAGCAGATCGATCTGCTCACCGAATTGCTGGCCGTAGTCGACTGGCGCGCGGCGTTTTCCGATGCGAGCGGCCGGCCCCTCGATCTGGAAGAGATCTCCCGGCTGCATGCCTATTATCGGGAGAAATTCAGTGACATCGGCCCGATCTTTCTGGCCGATCTGCTCTCGACCGAGTTCATGACCGAACAGCGCGCGCAGGGAGATATCGTCTTCAGCGACCAGTTGATGGAGCTCTACCAGAAATATCCGGAGTTGTGGAACGAAATCCGGCAATTCTTCCGCCGCAAAGAAACAGTCACCGGAATGCTGTTGCTCGGTACGAAGCAGCAGCGTGACTGAGCGCGGAATCGCGCTTGTCGCTTTCCGATCCGGATTCTACGATTCCATTTGGAACCGAATTCGTTCCAGAACGGAGTACGGCCATGACCGCCCCCCAAACCGACCTCGATGGTGTCGTTCTTCATTTCGTCGATGAACGGGAAGGCGCGGAGATTCTCGACCGCCAGGCTCGGAAATACCTGAACATGTCCGGTCCCGAATTCGCCCGGGCATTTTGCGCCGG
>JBIQLF010000026.1:14008-24146 GCA_044464585.1 Thermomicrobia bacterium | reverse complement strand
CTCGGAAATACCTGAACATGTCCGGTCCCGAATTCGCCCGGGCATTTTGCGCCGGCGAGCTCGATATCGAAGAAACCAATGTGATGCGCTTGTATATGCTGCTTCCGCTTGCGGGAATCGAGTGCAATGGCGGCCCGGACCCCGACTGAAGCAATCATCGCTTTCGTGGAACCGATTCAAAAGGCGCTCAACTATATTGCCGTTGGGCGCCTAACCTTTGGGCGCACTGGGACTGGGCACCGCCCCAGTTCGATCCAGGTTATTTCGTTGAACGAAGGAGCTGCCGTACCACTTTCGGCGCCATTCCACCCATCGATATCGCTCAGTACGAGTCTCTGGGTTCGAGTACGAGAATACTCCGGAAACGCCGAACCCTATTCATGTGAAGTGGTCACTTATTGGCATACTTTCGGATCGGTTGGCAACAATGAAATCCTCGCCTTTCATTGGGCGCCCGATGCAGCCGGAAACGCGCGGACATTCCCGCATGTGCATATAGGACACATGATCAGCGGTCGAGGAGCGTTCGCCTCCGATCGGTTTCACAAGCTCCACATACCGACCGGCTTTGTCCCGGTCGAAGCAATCGTTCGCTTCGCAATCGAGGAGCTGGGTGTGGAGGTTCGCCGCGGGTTCGATCGTGCGGCTGTTCTGGCCGATTTGGCAGGCACCCTCGACTGACCGCTACCCTAGATGTTCCACCCAGACAGACCGGGAAAGGCGTCGGCCGATGGTGTGCACCTTCTCGCCGACCTCGATCCGGACCAGCTCATCGAATGGCAGCCGGTCGACGATACGCACCCGCGCTCCGGGAATGAGTCCCAGCTCGGCCAGATAGCGCAACTGCTCTGGGTCCCGATCGGAAACCCGCACAACGGTCGCCTCGATCCCGGGATCGAGCTCCGCCAGCAGACGATCGAAATTCTCCGGCACCATTCCGTCACGGGTCGGAATCGGATCGCCATGAGGATCGCGGGTGGGGAATCCAAGCGCGGAATCCATGCGCGCTTCCAGCTCGTCGGAAATATGATGCTCGAGCTTTTCGGCTTCCTCGTGCACCTGATCCCAGGGATAGCCAAGCGTTTCGGCCAGATAGAGTTCCAGCAGCCGGTGATGCCGCACGACCTCGAGCGCGATCTTTTCCCCGGCCGGGGTGAGCTCGACCCCCTGATAACGGGTATGCCGCAGCAGCCGCATCTCATCGAGCCGCTTCACCATATTGGTCACCGATGGTCCCGAGACGCCCAATTCATCGGCCAGAAGCTGGGTCGTTGCCGGTTTGCCATCCATCTTCAGCCGGTAGGCGGCTTTGAGATAATCCTCCATGGCATGGCTCACCTGTGGCGGCTGCGCCGGTGTGGGCTTTTCTTCCTGCCCGTTCGCACCTGGGGTCACGTCGATCATTCGCTCCTGGCGTCATGCGGAAGCTGGCGCTCCATCATTCGAAGAATGCTGGTCGGGCTGTCGAAGGATGTCAAGCCATTGGCATTCCGCTGGTATTCTCTCCGATGGTACGAACTACGGGCGGGAACGAGGAGTCGATCGTGTCAGACGAGGTCAAACAGGAAATCAGGGGCGAAGCAGAGTTCGAGGACGAGGTCGTCCTGCCACGCGAAACCCCGGAAGGCAAACGGGTTCTGCTCATCACCGCACACCCGGACGATATGGAATTCGGCTGCGGGGGCACGGCTGCGAAATGGGCCTCCGAAGGATGCGAAATCTGCCTCTGCATCGTCACCGACGGATCCAGCGGCAGCGACGATCCAACCATGACGCCCGCAACCCTCAAGGCGACCCGCCATGCCGAGCAGCTCGCGGCCAATACGATTCTTGGCATCGGTTCGCTCGTGAATCTCGATCTGCCCGATGGAATGATCGTGCCCGATCTCGCATTGCGGCGCGAATTGGTGCGCGTCATCCGCCGATTCCGGGCCGATGTGGTCGTCTGTCAGGATCCGACGAGCTGGTTCCATGGCAACCGCTATATCAATCATCCCGATCATCGCGCCGTTGCCGTGGCCGCGGTCGAGGCCGTCTTCCCGGCCGCGGGAAATCGCAACTATTTCCCGGAGCTGCTCGAAGAGGGACTGGAACCGATCAAGATCCACGAAGTCTATATTTCGAATTCCCAGCAGCCCGATGTCTGGGTCGATATCACCGATTTCATCGACCGAAAAGTCGAGGCATTACGCCAGCACAAGAGCCAGATGGGCGATTGGGATCCAGGTCCGATGGTGCGCAAATGGGCCAGTGAAGACGGCAAGAAGCGCACCCCGCCGGTGGCCTATGCCGAGGACTTTCGCTATATGAAGATCGACGGCTGACCGTGACCGAATCGATCGAGATCCGCCTCAACAGCCTGCTGGCCGAGCGGGGTGCGCCCTCACTGGCCACCGCCGAGTCGTGCACGGGCGGTTCGGTGGCGGCCCGGATCGTTTCGGTCTCCGGCAGTTCGGCCTATTTTCTGGGTGGCATCGTCTCGTATTCGAACGAGGTCAAACACGGCGTGCTGGGCGTTCCCTGGCCGATCCTGGAAGAACGCGGCGCGGTCAGCCCCGAATGCGCCCGGGCTATGGCCGCCGGCGCGCGCTCGGTCATTGGCAGCGATATCGCGGTTTCCACCACCGGTATCGCCGGACCGGCCGGGGGAACGCCACGCAAGCCGGTCGGCCTGGTTTACATTGGTATCGCAACTCCGACCTGGCTGGAAGCATTCGAATTCCATTTCGATGGGGATCGGGCGCGCATCATCGAGCAGTCGGTACAGCATGCGCTCGCACGGCTGCTCGAAGCCGTTACCCGAACGATCGACGGTCACTGATGAACAAGGAGTCATTCATTGCCTTCTCCCTATAACAAGAGCGTATTGGACAACGGCGTGCGCGTCGTCACCGGGCCGATGTCCGGGGTCAAGTCGGCCAGCCTGATCCTCTATTTCGATGTCGGTTCCCGGTACGAACAACCGGAAATTGCCGGCGTTTCGCATTTCCTGGAGCACATGCTCTTCAAGGGCACCGAACGCCGGCCCGACGCCAAGATGATCTCCGAGGAAGTCGAAGGCGTGGGCGGCATTCTCAATGCCGGAACCGGACGCGAATCGACCAACTACTGGGCCAAAGTTCCCAGCACCAAAACCGATCTCGCATTCGATGTGCTGGCCGATATGCTCAATTCCTCCCTGATCGATGCAAAGGAGCTCGACAAGGAACGCTCGGTCATCGTCGAGGAGATTCGCGGCACCGAAGACTCGCCCGAGGAATTGGTCCACGATGTTATCGACGAGGTGATCTGGGGGAGCGACCCGGTCGGCCGCCCGATCGCCGGATCGGTCGAAACCGTCAATGCCATTTCCCGCGACGCGATGGTCGATTTCTGGAAGCGCAACTACCTACCCAAACGGATGGTCATTGCCGCCGGTGGCGATGTCGACCACGATCACATCGTCGAGCTGAGCGAACGCTATTTCGGCAATCTCGAGCATTACGGGGAACCCGATCGCTTCGTTCCCGCAACCGTCGATCAAACCGAACCGCGCCTGCGCGTCGTCGAGCGCCCGACCGAACAAGCCCATCTCTGCATCGGGTTGCCGGCGCTTCCCTTCACCACCGAACGCCGGTATGTCCAGGGAACGATCGAGGCGATTCTGTCCTCGGGGATGAGCTCGCGGCTCTTCCAGGAGATCCGGGAAAAGCGCGGGCTGGTCTATTCGGTCTATGGCTATTTCCGGCCCTACGAAGATGTCGGACAAGGCGTCATCTATGCCGGAGCCGATGTCAAACGAGTTTCCGAGGCGATCGGGGCCATCTGCGGCGAGCTGGCCCGCCTCCGTGACGAGGGCGTGCCGCTGGACGAGCTCGATCGCACCAAAGAATTGCGCAAGGGTCGCCTGTTGATGGGATTGGAAGACAGCCGTTCGATGGCAAGCTGGGTTGGCAGCCAGGAGCTCGTCTATGGCGAAATCCTGACGCCGGAAGAAGTCACCGCCAAGATCGAAGCGGTGACCGCCGATCAGGTCCACGAACTTTCCCAGGAGCTGTTCCGCACCGAAATGCTCAATCTCGCGCTCATCGGCCCATTCTCCGACGATGCGCCATTCCGCGACGTCCTTTCGTTGAGCTGATAGCGATGACCTACGACCCCTCGCTCGCATTGATCGATCTCGCGCTGCAGGAAGACCTTTCGCTGGGCGATATCACCAGCGAAGCCACCGTTCCGGCAGAGCGGCAGGCAACCGGAACCATGCTGGCCAAGCAAGACGGTGTCGTTTCGGGAATGGAGACCGCACGCGCGGTCTTCACCCGGGTCGACCCCACCGTGGTCTTCGAGCCGCTCGTCACCGATGGTGATCGAGTGGAAAAGGGAACCGTGCTGGCCAGAATCGCGGGGAATGCCCGTTCCATTCTGGCCGCCGAGCGGACCGCACTGAATCTGATCCAGCGACTCTCTGGCGTGGCGACCATGACCGCCCGATACGTGGAGCGCGTTGCCGGATCAGGAGCCGTGATCGTCGATACGCGCAAGACCGCGCCCGGTATGCGCTATCTGGAAAAAGCAGCCGTCCGGCACGGCGGCGGCAGCAACCACCGGTTCAACCTCGGGGATGCGGTACTGATCAAAGACAATCATCTCGCCGCCATTGGCGGCGCGCATCCGATCCGCGACGCGGTGCATGCAGCCAGGAAACGGGCTCCCCACACCTCCCGGGTCGAAGTCGAAGTCGTCGATCTCGCTGGAGTGCGCGAAGCGCTCGAAGCGGGCGCCGGCATCATCATGCTGGACAATATGAGCCCGGCGGAAATGCGCCAGGCCGTCGAGCTGGTCGACGGACGCGCGCTGGTCGAAGCGTCGGGCGGAATCACCCTCGATACCATTGCCGCCATTGCCTCGACCGGCGTGGACCTCATCTCCGTGGGAGCCCTGACGCATTCGGCGCCCTCACTCGATATCAGTCTCGATTTCACGCTGGATCGCGCCTGAATTCTTGCTGAAATTGTTCAGCGATGGTTCATTTCGCGTTTCGGCGTGCTACCATGCGAACCGTGGTCAGGTGACGTCCCGCCTCCGAAGTCGCGATACCATTGTTGGCTGCCCCGCTTCACTGGGCAGACACGCTGGTGTCCCTCTCCGACGACGCTGCCGAATTCGGGTGGCAGGCGTTTCCTCTGCCCAGTAGCGGACGGTGCGGTCTGCGCCGGGGAAAGCCAATCCGTTTCTCGAGTCTCTTGGGGGAGATCATGGTGGTGATTGGGATGGTGCGCGCCGTTCGACGGTGCGTGTCGACCGCGGGCGTGGCGGCGCTCGCGCTCGTTGCTCTCGTTTTGCCGTTGGTGGCTTTTGGCGCCACGCCGAATCAGGTTCGCGCGCAGGATTCCGATTGGTCTCCTCCACGCACGGTTTTCATCCCCGATACCGGACAAACGATCGATGGGGTCTTTCTCGATCAGTGGCGCGCGGGCGGCGGGGTCAGCTCCTATGGAAATCCGATCACCAAGGAACTGACCGAAAACGGCCACACGGTGCAGTACTACGAGTACGCGCGGTTCGAATATGTGCCCGAAGATCCCGATGGCATCGTGGTACATCTCGGAGATATCGGCCGCGAGCTGAAACCCGTCACGGTCTTCCGCACCATCCCGTCCATCGGCTCGAACGCGTCGACCGGTGGGGCCGCGGCCCTCGCGCAGGAAGCACGCGCCTGGTTGCCAGTCGACAACGGCATTGCAGCCCAACCTGATACCGACACCCGCACCTATATCGCGGAAACGCGCCACACGGTGCAAAACGGATTCAAGGAATTCTGGGATGCCACCGGCGACGCCGAATATCTAGGCAACCCGATCAGCGAAGAATTCGAAACCGATGGTATTCGCTATCAGGTCTTCGAGCGGGGCAAGCTCGCATGGACCGCCACCGATGGGGTGACCATGGTTCCGGTCGGCACGATCCTGGCCAAGCAATACCATCTCGATACCACCGGCACACCGACCAGCGATTTCCCGACCTATTCGGACGATCTTTTCGTCGCGCCGGCGCCGGTCGAGAGCCAGGGAACACCCGGCGAGCTCTGGATCGAGGTCAATCTGAGCTCCCAATATATGATCGTCTGGGATGGCACGATCGATCTGGCCGAAACCTATGTCAGTACCGGGCGGCCCGGCTTCGACACCCCCACCGGCACCTTCTATATCAACTCCAAGCTCGATTCGCAGACCATGGAGGGCGTGCTGGGCGGCGAGTATTACAACGTGCCCGATGTGCCCTGGGTCATGTATTTCACCGATCGCGGTCACGCCATCCACGGGACCTATTGGCACAACAATTTCGGTGAAACCATGAGCCATGGATGTGTCAATCTCCCGATGGACTTCGCCGCCTGGCTCTACGGCATCGCCGATATCGGAACCAGGGTGGAGATTCATTACTAGGGGTCGGGATTCGGCGCCCCGCGACTTCATGAGGCGCTACAACATCGACAATCGTTCGCTCGAACGGCCGGGGCACTCTGCCTCGGCCATTCGACATCGTTCGGGGTCGATCCGCTGCCCGCAAAGTAGAATGGAGCGGATAGCAGAAGAGGTGTCGATTCCATGAAACGCAAATCGTTCGTCATTCTCATAGCGACGCTGTTCGTCCTCGGATTTGCGTCGACGGCCAGTGTCTCCGCGCATGCCGAGCTCGACCGCTCGAATCCGGAAGCGAACGCAACCGTCGAAGGGTCGCCGGCCCAGGTCGAAATCTGGTTCACCCAGGAGATCACCAAGGACTCCCGCATCGAGGTAACCGCCGCGGACGGAACGAAGGCGACCGCCGCGGACGCCCAGCTCGATCTCTACGATCCCGACCGCACGCACCTGACCGTCGAGCTCGTTCCGAATCTGCCGGATGGGGTCTATACCGTCGCATGGACATCGGTTTCCGAAGAAGATGGGGACACAGAAACCGGATCGTTCACGTTCACGATTACTGGAAGCGGCACACCGGTCGCATCGCCCGTGGCGTCTCCGGTCGCATCCCCGTCCCCCTCGGCCGCGACCACGCCTCCCCCCACCAATGTCAGCGGCAGCCTCCAGTCCACCCAGCCCGAACCGCAAAAAGCCGACATCGACGATCGGGCCCTGGCCATCGCGCTGGGCGCGGGCGTCATCGCCGCGCTCCTGATCTACGGGTTCTGGCGTCTCGTGCGACCCCGGCGGCATCCGTTCGACCGGCATCCCCGCTAGTCGACAACACCTGGGCCTGACCGATATCCGGAGCAAAGGAGAGCGGCGTGAAAATCCTCGTGGTCGGCAGCGGCGCGCGCGAGCACGCCTTGTGCTGGAAACTCGCGCAATCGCCGCTGACCACGGAATTACTCTGCACACCCGGCAATCCGGGCACCGGCTCGATCGCCCGCAATCTCCCGTTCAAGGTCAATGACATCGGTGGTATCACCGCCGCCGTTCAGGAACTGAAGATCGATTTCGTCGTCGTGGGACCGGAAGAACCGCTCGCGCTCGGTTTGGCCGATATCTTGCGGGCCCTGGGAATTCCAACATTCGGACCAGGCAAAGATGCCGCGCGCATCGAGACCAGCAAACAATGGGCGAAAGCGATCATGGCGTCGGCCGGCGTGCCGACGGGCCGTTGCGTGGCAACGAGCGATCTCGGGGACGCACTGGAAGCGGTCGAATCATTCGGTGCACCGGTGGCCATCAAGGCGGATGGGCTGGCGGGCGGCAAGGGCGTGATCATCGCCTGGACGCCAGAAGAAGCCGAGCGCGCACTCCGTTCGTTCATGGCCGACCGTTCGCTCGGGGACGCGGGCGCGGTTTGCCTGGTGGAGGAATATCTGGAGGGAACCGAGCTCTCGGTCTTCGCCCTGGCGGATGGCGCCCGCACCCGGTTGTTCGCCGCCGCTTGCGATTACAAACCCGTGGGCGATGGCGATACCGGTCCCAACACCGGCGGTATGGGAGCCTACGCGCCGCCCCCCGTGGCCACACCAGCGCTGCTCGCCGAGATCATGCGGACGATCATCGAACCGACCACCCGCGCCATGGCCGCCGCCGGATCGCCCATGATCGGCGCATTGTTCGCCGGTTTGATGCTGACCGCCGGTGGGCCAAAGGTGATCGAATTCAATTGCCGGTTCGGCGATCCGGAAACACAGGTCATTCTGCCGCTGCTTCGCGACGATCTGGCCAATCTGCTCTACCGCGCCGCAACCGGCGGACTGGAGCCCGTCGAACGGATCTCATTCCGGCCCGGCGCGGCAGTCGGAGTCGTGCTCGCCTCGGGCGGGTATCCGGGCCCATATGAAACCCGCCATGTCATCGAGGGCCTGAGCGATCCCACCTCGCATACCGAAGTATTCCAGGCCGGCACACGCCGCGAAAACAGCGCCGAAATCGTAACCGCGGGCGGGCGGGTCGCCACCGTGGTCGGAATCGGCAACGACCTGGCGGATGCCCGCGACCGTGCCTACCAGCGCGTCGGGGAAATCACGTTCGAGGGAATGCACTACCGACGGGATATTGCATCGCGCGAATGTGCGGCGCCCCACCCCGACCCCGCGAACGTGTCGTGACGAGCGCAGCCATCCGATGCTGGCGGCGCGTCGACGACCGGTTAGCACGGCCGTTCGCATAGGCGGCCCGTATCCATTTGGAACCCTCCCGCATGCTGTGATCTGGCGATCGGTGTGCCAAACTGGTTCCAGGGTTCGCACGATTTCACGGTCTCGCGGGTGCGCGTCGAGACCACCCGCCACCACTCCCCGCGAAACCCACTCCAGTCCGATAGCCCCAGCCTCCCCGGTGGGAAGGCTGCCAGTGTGGATCGTCATGGGCGGTGTCGATCGCGATTGCGCGCGAGCGCGGTACTCCAGGAGGGGAAAACAGTGCAACTGGTCGATAGGCGCGGCAATTCGAGACTGATTCTGGTCGCGCTCCTGATTGCAATAGCTGGCGCCTTGCCAAATTGGGCGACAAGCTCGGTGGCCGCCCAGGACGGAGCCGTCGCGGCAGCGGCATTCGCCCCCGGCGCCAGAACGGTCGTCGCCGATGGTCCCCTCAATCAACGGGCAAGCGCGGGCACGAGCGGCGCGGTACTCCAGGTGCTGGCCACGGGCACGCTGGTCGACATCATCAGTGGGCCCACCGCGGCCAATGGCTACGATTGGTACTACGCGGTGGCCAATTCGATCGCAGGCTATGTGGCCGGCGCATTCCTCGGTTCCACTGGTGGGGATTTCGTGGTCGGCGACACGGTATTCGTCGACTCTGACAATGTCAATGTGCGCAGCGGACCGGGAACTGGCTTCTCCATCATCGACCTGGCCAATTACGGTACGGTCGGGTCGGTCATTGCGGGGCCCAGTGACTCGGACGGCTATGTCTGGTACAAGCTCCAATACAACGGCTCGTCGATTGGCTGGATTGCCGGGGACTTCCTGTCACCTTCGTCGACTCCACCACCGAGCGATGTCTTCGCCGTCTATTCCTGGATCTTCGTGGATGACGGGCCGGTGAATCTGCGCTTTGGCCCGGGTACGGAATACAGCGTTGCGACCACCTTGCAACGCAACGAGGGCGTCATCGTTTCCGACACGCCAACCTTCGCGGATGGATATACGTGGTATCCGGTCACCACCACGAATGGTTTTGGTGGGTTCGCCGCCGGCGAATATTTCTCCGGAGGCATCTTCCTCGATAACGACGCGATCGTCGCCGATGGCCCACTCAATCTGCGTTCCGGTCCAAGCGGCGTCGCCACCATTCTTGCCACGATGCCAAACGGGGCGTCGATCTACATCAACAGGGTCGAGCCCGAGTTCGCCAATGCAAACACCTGGTTCCAGGTGACCTACAACGGCATCACCGGTTGGGCCTCGGGCTCCTATCTCGGACCCGCCTGATCTCGCTCCCGATCGCCCCGTTGCCCATTCTTCGCCCTCGGTACGGGGAGCGGAACGGGCAACGGGGCTCGATCTGACGATCCCCCTGCTCGCTCTCCGGGCTCGCAACAAGAACACGTCGCAAAGCCATTCATCCGCAAGGCGCTCAGGCCGGTACGATCTCCAGAAATGCCATATCCGCATCTGGTGAGATGAGTCGCAGAGTCCCCGCGATCGCGTCCAGATGCCGCCTCACCGGTTCGA
>JBIQLF010000026.1:0-13908 GCA_044464585.1 Thermomicrobia bacterium | reverse complement strand
GAGATGAGTCGCAGAGTCCCCGCGATCGCGTCCAGATGCCGCCTCACCGGTTCGACCCCGATCCCGTCGGGGGCATAGACGGTGACAACCGCCTTCGTCGTCGCCGGCGTCACCATTCCATAGGCTGCCGGACCTCGGATGATCGACGAAAGCACCGCGGCCTCATCCCGCATGAACATATCGCCCGCATCGATGCGAACGACCGAACCATCGAACCGCGACATCGTCTCACTGCCATCCGCAACATCGGCAACGATCGCCTGCCCGGTGACCGCGGCATCATGGACAGCCGTCAGGATGCCGCTCGCCAGTTCTTCCGCGAACACCGCTTCGACCAGCGCCGCCCGTCTCGGAATCGGCTTTCCCTTGGTCGCCACCGATTCGATTTGCCGCCAGACGTGATAGGTCTGCCCGAACTGCTTGTAATAGCGCTCGTACGCGGCAAACGGCGGCAGCCCGCGCAACGTCACCCGATCGATGCCAGCATAGCGATCGCGCAGGCGCTGTTCGACTTCACCGAGCCGCTTTTCGAGCGCCGCGTTCCGCTCCGGATTTGGGACATCTGTCATCAGCATGCACGCCACGACGGCATTGGGCCAGCGCGAACGCCACCGCTCGGTTACCTCGAAGTGCATCGTCCCTCCGATTCACTCAGCAACGCGATCCACCGCGGCGCTGCAATGAAATCATGAAGAAAGAATTGCCATCGAGTCAAGGGCGTGCAATACTGCAAACAGGTTCGTTCGATCTCCGAAGTCGCTCCAGGGTTCCAGAGTACGTTGGTCTTTCCTGCGTCCCCGCTCGAGTCCTGGCAGCCAGTGCTCCTGTGACCATCTCGGTCATTGCAGGTCGCATGGCGGACCGAACGGTGTGGTGCGTTTGCTCTGGCCAGGCAGAGGGAAAGCCTGGAATCAGGAGGGTAGGGATCGATGGGCAGTACGGGTCTTTCGAGGCGCATAGGGATCGCTCTGATCGCGATGCTCATTGCAGTGGCGGGGATGATGCCGGCCTGGGGCGCGATTTCGGTCAGCGCTCAGGACGACGAGGTCATCGCGCAGGATGAAGCGGTCGATGCCGCGGCAATCACGCCGGGCACGAACGCGGTCGTCGCCAGTGGGCCATTGAATCAGCGCTCGACCGCCAGCACGAGCGGTTCGGTACTGCAAGTGCTCTCCACTGGCACGATCGTTGCGGTCATCAGCGGTCCGACCTCGGCCAACGGCTATAGCTGGTACTACGTCACCGCGAATTCGGTAAACGGCTATGTGGCCGGGCAGTACCTGGCGGCTGTCGGGTTCGTGGTCGGCGACGATGTTTTCATCAATTCGAACAATGTCAATATCCGCAGTGGCGCCGGCACCGGCAATCCGGTGATCGATCAGCTCGATTATGGGGTGATCGGCGAAATCATCGGTGGTCCCTCCAGCGCCACTGGCTACACCTGGTACCGCATCCAGTACGAAACCTCGCTCACTGGCTGGGTCGCGGGAACCTATCTGACGATCTCCGATACGCCACCGCCATCGGGTGGATTCGGCGTCAGCTCGTGGATTCTGGTCGACGACGCGCCGGTGAACCTGCGCTCGGGGCCTGGCACCGGATATAGTATCGTCACCTCGCTGAAGGACAATTACGCGGCGAAAGTCAGCGGCACACCGACCTCGGCTGGCGGATACACCTGGTATCCGGTCGATACCCTCGGCGGTCCCAGCGGCTACGTGGCAGGTTCCTATTTCAGCGGCGGATTCTATACGAACGATTACGCCACGGTCGCCGACGGTCCCCTGAATCTGCGCGCCACTGCCAGCAGCAGCGGCACAGTTCTGACGACCATGCCGGATGGCGCATCGATCTATGTCAACAGCACCTCACCGGTCTGGGCCAATGGTCAGACTTGGTTCAATGTCACCTACAACGGCACCACCGGCTGGGCAGCCGGCTCCTATCTCGGACCCGCCTAGCGGCTGAGCCATTCACGAGCGTTCACGGGCCGCGACCCTACGTCGCGGCCCGTTTCGTTGCGTCCCGATCAGTCCGGCGCCCGGCTACGGTATTGCCATAATGCGAACCTCGTGCAATACTGAGATTACGTTCAGTCGATTACGTCGCGTCTCGCTCGGGGAAATGGCGCGGAATCTCGCGTTTGCTCGAGACCCAGGGACCCGTTGCAGCAAGGGTTCGCTGGCATCGACAGAATCTGCATCCAACCGGTCGAGCGGGTACAGTCGATCGTAGATCTCCGTCCAGGAAGGGGCGCATCTGCGCCGGGAAGGAAGAGAATGATGCGGAAGTTCAGGACCCTGAACCTCGCCGGAATCCGGTCGTTTGTCATGCTTCTGGCCCTGACGGGCCTCCTGCTCGGTTGGAGCGCAACACCGGCAAGCGCCCAGGACGACGATGTCAGCGTAGCGGACGATTCGGTCGAAGCCGCCTGGCTCATCCCAGGTACGAACGCGGTGGTCGCCGATGGACCGCTCAATCAACGTTCGAGCGCCAGTCTTGGCGGAACCGTGCTGCAAGTGCTCGCCACCGGCACGATCGTGTCGGTCATCAGTGGCCCAACCTCGGCCAATGGCTATAGCTGGTATTACGTCACGGCCAATTCGATCGATGGATATGTGGCCGGCCGGTATCTCGCATCCGTCGGCTTCGTTATTGGTGACGCGGTTTTCGTCGATGCGAACTACGTCAATATCCGCAGCGGACCCGGAACCGGTTATTCGATCATCGACCAGCTCAGCTATGGCGCGACCGGTGAGGTGATCGCCGGACCGAGCAGCGCCAACGGCTACACCTGGTACAAGATCCAATATCGAACATCGGCCACGGGTTGGATCGCTGGTCTCTACCTGACCCTTTCGAGCGCCCCTCCATCCGGCGGCTTCGGGGTCGGTTCCTGGATCCTCGTCGACGATCCGCCTGTGAACCTGCGTTCCGGACCGGGCACCGGATACTCCATTCTCGAATCGCTCCAGAACAACCAGGCCCTGCAGGTCACCGGCGTCCCGACCAGTGCTGGCGGCTATGCGTGGTATCCGGTGATCCGCCTCTCTGGTCCGAGCGGATATGTGGCCGGCGCCTATTTCCGTGGCGGGATTTTCCAGGAAGACTATGCCACGGTGGTCGATGGACCGCTGAATCTGCGTGCCAGCGCCAGCACGAGCGGCACGATCCGCACCACGATGCCGACCGGCGCATCGGTCTATGTCGAATACGCGGCGCCGGTCTATTCGGGCGGGCAAACCTGGTTCTCCGTCACCTATAACGGAATCACGGGTTGGGCTGCGGGGGCCTATCTCGGACCCGCCTGACCGGGATAGGCCCAACAACCAGCCTCCCGAGCGATCGCTCGGGAGGCTGGTTCGGTTCTAGCCCGATGCGCTGAAATCGACCCAGCCCCGCTTGATCGAGAAGATCAGCGCCTGTACCCGGTCGTCCACATTCAGTTTCCGGAAGATCGAAGTCAGGTGATTCTTGACCGTTTGCTCGTTGACGAAGAGCGCTTCGGCAATATCCCGATTCGAAAATCCCTGGGCGACGCAATCGAGCACCTCGATCTCACGCATCGTCAAACCAGCGGTCGAAAGTTTGCCGCCGAGTGTCCGGTCGTTCCGGCCCCATGGCCGCTCGGGTTCCCAGAAGAACGGCTGCTGGTTGGCCATTCGCCGTAATGTGCGCACGAGCTGGTCCGGCCCGATCCGCGCCGGAATGGCGCCCACCGCCCCGCAAGCGACCGAACGGTCCCAGATCTCCTGATCGACCCGGTCGGCCAGTATGACCGCGGTGCGGCCGGACGCGGGACGCAGCAAGGCCGAAACGATCGCATAGCCGCTCATCCCCGGCAGATCGGCATCGACCAGCAGCAGATCGGGCCGGGTTCGCTCGGCTTCCTGCATCGCCTGATACCCACTCGCGGCTTCGCCAGTGACATGGAATCCCCCGGCCGCCTCGACAGCGAGCCGCAAACCAGAGCGAAAGATCGGTTGGGCATTCACCAGCAGCACACGCCGGACGAGCATTCGTTCCTACGCTCCCATCGTCGGACGATGACGCCGGGCCCGCATGCCCCCGTCACAATCGAGCATAGAAAGAAGCCGGCGCCGCGACCATAGGGCGATCGGGCGATCGCGCGCTACGCGCTGGTCCTATGTACGTACATGACCCGAACGTTTTCGGGCGCTCGGCTCGCGCCATCGAGCGATCGACGAAGCGCCCGGGAGCGGCGTAGTTTCAGGAGAGCGAACGCAGGGGGAGAACGGTCGGTTCGAGACCGGGAGGCGCCAGCCGGATTCGAACCGGCGATCAGGGTTTTGCAGACCCGTGCCTTACCACTTGGCTATGGCGCCATCGACACATTTCGTGCCGCGAGAGTGTACCACGGCCCCCACCCCGCGCGATCCACAGCGCCGCCAGGACTTCCTGCCGGAGAACGCGAGATACTCTTGGCGACGATTGGCAAACGGTCTATCCACAGAGGGAACAATGTCGACGCACACACGAGCGGAAGAAGCGCGCACCGCACTCTTCGAATCGATCGACCAACGCGCGGACGAGCTCACCGAGCTCGTTGCCGAACTGGTCCGCCACCCCAGCGAGCTGGGTCACGAGGCGCCGGTGCAGGAATACGTCGCCGGGCATCTGCGCAACAGCGATGCCTCGGTGGATGTCTGGGAATTGGACGAATCGATCCACTCCGAGCCGAATGCAGGCGATAGCGGTGTCCCATTCGCTGGCCGGCCGAACGTCACCGGCAAGTTCGCCGGTTCCGGCGGTGGCCGGTCATTGATCCTCAATGGGCATGTCGATGTCGTTAGTCCGGCTCCGGTCGAACAATGGACCCACGATCCATGGGGAGCGGAGATCGTGGACGGAAAACTCTTCGGCCGCGGAGCCTACGATATGAAAAGCGGGGTTGCGGCCAATCTCTTTCTGCCCCGGCTCCTGCGCGATCTCGGTATCGAGCTCCAGGGCGATGTGATCGTCCATTCGGTCATCGAAGAAGAATGCACCGGCAATGGCTCCCTCGCCGCCAGCCTGCGGGATACCGCCGATGGCGCGCTCGTCACCGAATCGGTCGGGCGCAACACACCCACCGGGCATCTGGGCGTCATCTGGTTCCGCGTTACGATCGAGGGACGTTCGGCGCATGCGGGCTGGGCCTCGCAAGGAGTCAATGCGATCGTGAAAGCGGTGCCGGTCATCCAGGCGCTCCATCAGCTCGATGCCGATCTGAATCTGAATATCCACCCCGACTATGCGGGCATCGATCATCCGATCAATCTCAATATCGGCGTCATCCGCTCCGGCGACTGGCCGAGCACTGTTCCCGGCTCCTGCGAGCTTCGCTGCCGGGTCAGCTTCTTTCCCGATATGTCCCGCGACGAGATGCACCGCACCATCGAAACGCGAATCGCGGCGGCCTGCGCGGGCGATCCCTGGCTGGAAGCGCATCCGCCGGTCGTCAGCTACGACGGGTTCGATACCAATGGCTGCGAGATGGCCTTCGATGATCCGTTCTTCCGGGCCCTGGAACACGCCAGCCTCGACGCAACCGACCTCCCGCTCGTCCCCCGGGCATCGACTGCCGTCAACGATATGCGCTACTACATTTTCAGGGGGGTGCCATCGACCTGCTATGGAGCCGAGGGTGGTAACGCCCACGCGGTCGACGAATGGCTCGATCTCGCTTCGATGCCGAAACTCGCGCGCACGATGGCCTCGCTCCTGGTCGATTGGTGCGGCGTTGCGTAAAACCGGCGGAAAACTGGCGGTATACTCACGGACGCTCGGCCGGTCAACGGGATCGACGGGCGCCAGTCTGGCAGAACCGCGTCCATGATGAACATGGCCGGTTAGCTTCAGGAGTGCTCACGTGAGCGAAATGTCACCAGCGGATACTCGCGTATTCCTCTTTCACAGCGCCAACGCCGCCGCGGATGCCAGCGGAGCGATGGATAAGGTCAATGCCTGGCTCGGGAAGGACCGCTCCAACTCGGCCTATCCGAATCTGAAGATCACCGACATCACCGTCACCTCGGATGGCGCCGGTGGGGTCTATACCCTGGTCGTCTGCAATCTCGGCGCCAGCCGCCCGCGCGAGGATTTCTAGGCGACGCTTCGCTGAGCGAACGCGAAACGACCGGGGCGCTTCGACCGCCCCGGTCGTTTCTTTGTTCCCCTGCCGTAGAAAACAGGACCTCCGCCTCCCGCTCGCGAAAAGAAAGACAAAGACATCCTGCCCCTCGACGGGATGCGCGGGCTCCCGGAATCAGACTTCCCGGAATTCGCTGGCTCCGTTTTCCGGCGCAACCCAGCCTTCGGGCATCTCGGCTGGCTGGCCGAAAAAGAAGAGGGCCATCTGCTCGCGCAGGAACTGGCGTGTTTCCGGTTCGACTGGATTGAGTCCATAGTGGTTGATCAGGATGGTCATCTGCGGTTTCCAGAGTTCGAAGCCCTCTGCCGAAACCTCATCGTAGATGCGCTGCCCCAGCTCGCCAGGAAATGGCGGGCGTTCGAGACCGGGAAGTTCTTTCCCCAACTTGGCGCAGACAACAGTTCGCAATTGGTTCCTCCAACGAAAGCAGCCGACAGGCAGCCATCAGCAGTCAGCGATGACCGCCAAGATTCAACAGGTAACTGTACGCCAGAACAGCGCGCCAGCGGAGGAAACCTGCCCGGATGGGCAGCACCGTCGCCCCGCTCGCCTCCAGTACACTTCCCGATGAGTTTTCGGGCGGACGCACTCCTGCCCATTTGGGCAGTCTCTCCGTGAATCATCCGGAACCGCGCTTCCCGGTTGGGATGTGCGAGCAGTCACCGCCCTAGCAGAAAGTTCCCATGACCGATTCGCACACCACGCTCGACAAGGACGCGATCCTCGAGCTGCTCAAAACTGTTCAGGAGCCCGAGCTCGGACGAAGTCTGACCGAACTGAAGATGGTGAAAAACGTCACCGTCGAAGACGGCAAGGTCACGGTCCACATCGAATTCCCCACCCTCACCTCCAAATCGAAACCGCAAATCCAGGCCGACGTGACCAAACGGCTCGAAGAAGCCGGCGTCGACAAGGTCGACTTCATCTGGACCGCCAAAGTGAAATCCAGCGGCGGCGGCCGGATGGACGCCCAACCGATCAAGGGAGTCAAAAACGCGGTCGCGGTCGCATCCGGCAAGGGTGGTGTGGGCAAATCGTCCGTGGCGGTCAATCTGGCAGTCGCGCTCGCCCAGGCGGGCGCCAGCGTCGGCTTGCTCGATGCCGATGTCTATGGTCCCAGCATTCCGCTGATGATGGGCGTCCACGACCGCCCGCTCATGAAAGACAACAAGATCATTCCGGTCGAAGCCTATGGTGTGAAGCTGATGAGCATTGGCTTCATTCTCGATCCGGACAAAGCGCTCATCTGGCGCGGCCCGCTGGTCGCCCAGTTGATCACGCAATTCCTCAACGATGTCGAATGGGGAGATCTCGATTATCTGATCATCGACCTGCCGCCGGGTACTGGCGACGCTCAGTTGACGTTGGTGCAGCGGGTGCCCATCTCGGGCGCCGTCATCGTCACCACGCCCCAGGACGTCGCCCTCATCGACGCCCTCAAGGGCCTGAAGATGTTCGAAGAAGTCAAAACCCCCATCCTCGGTATCATCGAGAACATGAGCGGATTCGTCTGCCCGAATTGCGGTACCACCCATGACATCTTCGCCTCGGGCGGTGGCGAGCGCATTGCGCGGGAGAATGAGGTCGAGTTGCTCGGGCAGATCCCGCTGGAACCGCTGGTTCGATCCGGTGGCGACACCGGGGCGCCCATCGTCGTCGCCAATCCGGAAACCGCCACGGCCAAAGCCTTCGAAGCCGCCGCCGGCCGTGTGGCCGCGCGTCTGGCGATCGACGCCAGCAAGAAACCCCGCAAACCGACGATCATGCTGAAACCGGCCTAGAGAAGGTTCTGAGTGCCGGGACCGGAGCCCGGAGGAGCCTCATCGCTTCACGAATGAAGCGATGAGGGAAGCGAGGTCATTGGCGGCCTTCGATCAGCGTCCGCAATTCGTCGGATTGGCCAGGCTTTCCTACGATGGTAAGGACGTCCCCGGCGCGGAGGATGGTGCCGGCCACTGGAATCGTGCTGCGCCCTTCGTGAGCCACCGAGACCACCAATGCTTCAGGGGGAAATCCAGCGTCCCGCAGCGCCCGTCCGTCGACCGGGGCGCTCGTGGCGACGGTGAATTCCATGATCAGCGAGGTCGCCGGGAGTTGATCGACTCGCCGCAGGCCGGTATCGATCATCGATCGATAGGTGCGCAACGCATCCCGATAGGTCAGCCGGCCCACGATATTGCCATCCGAAACGACCGGCACTTCACTCACGTCCGCGTCTGCCATCACCAACATGGCGTCATCCAGGCGATCTCGCAGCTCGACCGCGGCGTTTTCCGGCACGGAGGCGGCCTCACCCGCCTTGGCCGGCTCGTAGGCATTGCGCACCGTCAGCGCGGCCAGGAGCGGAAAGCTCGAACGCAACCGGTGCGCCGGAGCCGACGCGCGATTCGGAAGCTGTGACGTATAGATCGTGCGATCGCCGACCAGCAAGGTCGCCACCGCGATGGCGATCATCGCCGGCGCGAGCAGCGAGAGATTGCCGGTCATTTCCGCCACCATCAGCATGACCGCAAAGGGAGCGTGCGCGATGCTGCCGAAGAGCGCCATCATCCCGACGATGACGAAGGGCGCGGCCGTGGCCGGCATATGGGGCAGCACATCGTGTCCGAGCCGCCAAAATGAGGCGCCCAACATCCCGCCGATCACCATCCCCGGCCCGAAGATCCCCCCGGAACCACCAGAACCGACCGTCAGGGAGGTTGCCAGGATCTTGGCGAAGGGCAGAACGAGCACGACCCAGAGTGGCAGCGACAGCAGCTCGTCGCTCATGCTGATCTGCACCCAGCCATAGCCCGTGTGAATCGATCCCTCGATCATCAACCCGATGAGCCCAACGAAGAAACCGCCGATGGCCGGTTTGATCCAAAGCGGCACATGAAGTTTGTGAAAGAGCGCCACCGTACCGTAGAAGCACTTGGCATACAGGATGCCCACGAGCCCTGCCACGACGCCGAGCACGAGGTAATAGGCGAGCGTGGTCGCATCGTTGAACGCAATGCTCGACTGTTGACCGAAGATCGGCTCCCAGCCCTGAATCGCGCCGTAGACGCTATACCCGACGATCGATGCGATCAATCCGGGAATCAGCGCCTCGACTTCGAGATCGTGGAGATAGAGGATTTCGGCGGACATCAACGCTCCGCCCAGCGGCGCGCGAAAGATGGCGCCGATCCCCGATCCCATTCCGGCGCTGGCGGCGATGCGCCGGTCGTTGGGCGAGAGCTTGAGCCAGCCGGAGAGCAACGAGGCAAAGCCAGCCGAAATCTGGGCGGCCGGTCCCTCGCGACCGGCGGATCCGCCGCTGCCGATCGTAATGGCCGATGCGACCAGTTTGACCGGGGGCACCCTGGGATCGACATAGCCATCCCGATGCAGGATCGCGTCGATCGCGGCATCGGTGCCATGTCCCTCAGCCGAGGGCGCGAAATGGAAGACGATCGCCCCCGAGATCAAGCCGCCCAATGCAGTCGCGAAGGGAAGCAACCAGGGCCGCGCAAACGTCTCCTGCACCAGATAGTTACCCTCGCCGATCGGTTTCGGCGGGGTGTATCCCACCAGCCTCCCGAGAAAGAGCTCGGTTGCCAATTGGATCGCATGGGTGAAAGCCACCGCTCCCAACCCCGCGACGATGCCGATCGATCCCGCGATCAGGAGCCACTTCCCGAGATAGCGGGTACTCTCGAACCCAGCCAACAGATCGAGGCTGGGAAGCGGCACGTTCGGGAACCGGTTGTGTCTTCGTCGCGATCGGCGGAGAGGGGGATCGTCGGATTGCGCTGAATCTGACACGTCGAATCCTTCCGTCCATTGTCACTGCCATGGCCCAGGGGCGTATGACAGTGTCCAAAACCCGAGAATCGGGTCAGGCGGGCGGAGGGTTCGGAAGACGGCGGGAATCGATGCGTTCGAGAAGAACGAGGTCGCTCTGGTCGTCGCGCAAGTCGCGACGGCTGGCATGTTCCGCCAGCAGGCAACCAGGACCGACCTGGTCGAGCCTAAACCGCTTCATCCCAGAAGAGACGGCGAAATTCGGTCGTGTCGTAATAGCCGACGATACTGATGATCTTGCCATTGACGACCCGAAACACCGCCACCTGCTCCGAGAACATCTCGCGGCCGAGCCGGTCGGAGAACTCCCGGAAGACGAATTGCACGGCCGCGCGATCGGTGGTGGCAATGATATCGCTCACCTCCCAATGCGCTTCCGGATACGAGGACACGACCGTCCCGAAATACGAGACGATCTCTTCCGCCGGGCGGATCGGCGCCGAATGAGGCAACGCCCGGAAGGTGGCATGGTCCGCCAGGGTGGCGAGCAACCGCTTTGGGTCGCGCGCGTCGATCGCCGCGAAGAATTCGCGCGCCAGAATCTCGGCAATGGCGGTTTCGCGATAGGAGAGACTCACCGATGCTGGCTCTCTAGCGCTCCCGGACGCGAACGGGGTAGATCTCCATCAATTCGGTGAGATGCGCGCCCGATACCTCGTTGATATTCTGGCGCACCCCGGTTTCGTGCAGTGCCACATCCATCAGGTGCAACAGGCGCGTGTCGTTTTCCGCCAGGAATTCGGCCAGCGTGCGAATCTGCCAGTCGTGTTCCAGCCGGCTGGTTCCCACCCGTCGCCAGGCATCATCGGGCAGACTGCGCAACAGCGCCGTGGTGCTCTGCCGCAACCGCCGGATTTGCGCCAGCAACGACATGGGCGAACGGTCGAATCCGGGTTGCTCCCGCTCCGGCAAATATCGCGGATCGGGCAGCGCATCGAGATCGGGATTGATGTAATTGGCAATCGCGTTCATCCGCGCGAAGGCGACCTGCTCGGTGTCACGCATTTCCTGCAGCAGCTCGAACACCGACTTTTCGCCGCGCTTGGCGCTCCGCATCAGTAGGATCGGATCGGTGACGGGCGTCAGCCAGCGCGAGAGATGGTTGACCGTCATGTACAGGCGCAGCATGAGCGAGTCGTTGTCCAGATCGGGAACGGCCAGATCGACCGCTTTCAGTGGGGCGCGCCCCGTCAATACGAATGCTGGATGTTCGACAGACATGCGCCGCTCTTCTCCACTCATGCCATCCGGACGATTACCGGTTCTGGATATTATCCCGCAAGCACCTCGCGTGCCTGGTCGAGATGTTCGGAATCATGATCGCACACGTGGTCTTCCATCCACCTGAGCGTGATTTTTCCGTAGAGGCTGTGGGTGCCGGTCCGTTCCCAGTCTTCTGGGGTCAGGGTCAAAAGAAACTCGACATGCTCGCGGCGCAATTCGGCAAAATCGTCGAAGACTTCGCGCGGATCCTGACCGCGATAGTCGCGTTCGATCGGCCAGAGCGCGTCATCGTATCCGGGGATATCCGGTTCGTCTTCCTCGACGATACGGCGCGCCCGTTCGAAATAGATCTCTTCCCAATCGCGCAGATGCGGCAGGATTTCGACGACTCCCCACCCGCCATCGCTGCCAGGCCGGTAGAGATCGTCCTCATCGTGGGCGGAAAACAAGAGCCGGCGCAAATCGTCGGGAAAGCCAGCCAGCTCTTCCAGGATTTGCTCACGCGAACGTCGGGGTGATTCCATTCGCTCCCTGCAAGGCCGATTCGATCGTTACCGTTTGCCAAACCGGCACCGGCCAGGAGCGGCTGCTCCACGGCGATAACCGTCGAACAAGCATACAAGAAAGGCTCGAAGCGAGCGGGGTTCCATCCCCCCGGTCATGGAAACGGAGGACGTGGAACGTTCGTTTGTCTCCCGGGCACCAACACGCGCCCAGCAGCGAATCTCCGGTTCATCGGCCATGAACGACACGATCATCAACCGCGCATCCGGGTAATACCACTCTCGCCGATCGGTCCGCGAGGGAATGGGCGCGGTACGCGGATGACTGTGCACGATCGCCCCCAAATGCCACCCTTCCTCGCGTATGCGCTTCATCGCTTCGATCACTTCGGCAGGATCCATGGTGTACCGCACGGGCGACCGGTCGATGTTGGTGCCGGCAAAGAAATGCACGACCCGGTCGGCATCCTCCCCGGGCACGGTCGCCAGCAAGCCGCATCCCTCGTTCGGCAATTCAGCCCGCAGATGCGCCACCACGGCCTCCATCACATCCACGCCGATCGCCAGCCGGCGAGGTCCGCCGTCACCCCTGGACGAATGCTCTACAGTTGTCGCCGCATCGAACGGCCGGTTTACCTTGGCATCCATTGGATCAAGCATAGCCCTGGAGCATACGACGCGCCCTATGAGACAGTCCTTCCCCATTCGCTATCTTCCGCTGCTGGCCCTGCTCGCGCTGGCATCGCTGCTGAGCACCGGTTCCGCGGTTGCCCAATCCCCGGAAGCATCTCCCGTGGCCTCCCCGATCGGGGGAAATCTCTACGGGGATGTCATTCCCTCTCTGGCTCGACAGATTCGGCTCGAAACGAGCGGTACGCTGCCAATGTATCGAGTGACCGGCGCCCTCGTTCCGGCGTCCGAAGCACCGGCTCGCATCGAAGGTCGGTGGGAGCTGTCGTATATCAATTTCACCGATGCGGTCCAGAACGAGATCTATCTTCGCATGTATCCGAACTTCCGGGATTACGGTGGCGGCTCGATGACGCTGGCCAATATCACGGTCGACGGCCGGCCCGCCTGGACCGGGGCCGCGGCCGGTCCAGGCGCCGATACATCGCTTGTGGCGATCTCGCTTCCCGCTCCGCTGGCCCCGGGAGAACGTACCGAAATCGCCCTCGGTTTCACCACCACCATCCCGAACGATCCGGTGACCAGCTACGGCATGTTCGGCTATTTCTCGGATACCGAATCCTACAATCTGGCGCAATGGATGCCCCTGCTGGCCGGTTGGGATCCGGCCAATGGCTGGGTGCTCGATCGCCCGAACACCGTTGGCGATCCTGTCTTTTCCAATACCGCCATGTTCGATATCGAGCTGACCGCGCCCTCGGAGATCACCTTCGTCACCACGGGCGCCCAGATCGGCGAACGTTCAGCTGGTCCGCTGACCACTCACCAATGGGTCGCTGGACCGACTCGGGATTTCGTCATCTCGGCGGGAACGAACCTGGCGGTCATGGAACAGCAGGTCGGGGAAACGACCGTGCGATCCTGGTATTTCCCCGGCGACGAAGACGCCGCCGCGCTCGTGTTGCGCTACGGGGTCGATGCGCTTTCCGTCTTCTCTCACGACTTCGGCCGCTATCCGTATACCGAGATGGATCTCGTGCAAACCCGGTTGGGCGATCAAGCCGCGGGGGTCGAATTCCCCGGCATCATGTATATCGGCGCCGATCACTATTGGGTCGGCAACGATTATCTGGAATTCACCGTGGTGCACGAGATCGCTCACCAATGGTGGTATGGCATCGTGGGCAACAATCAGTACCTCCATGCCTTTCTCGACGAAGCGATGGCCAACGAAAGCTCGATGATCTACAAGGAAGCGATCGATGGTCCCGATGCCGCTCATGCCTGGGTGCAGGGATTTCTGCAACGCCCGTTCCTGACCATGCTCTTCGGTCAGAGCGGCGACCTGATCGTCGATCAACCCAGCGCCGACTTCGGCACGAACGGTCCCTATGGCCGCACGGTCTATGGCAAGGGGGCGTTAGGGTTCGATGCCATCCGGCACACCATCGGCGACGATGCCTTCTTCCGCGGATTGCAGCAGTATGTGGTCGATCACCGGTTCGGTATCGCCCAACCAGCCGATCTGCTGGCGGCGCTCGAAAACGCCTCCGGGCAGGATCTCAGCGA
>JBIQLF010000025.1:0-33346 GCA_044464585.1 Thermomicrobia bacterium | reverse complement strand
TGGGACATCCGCAAACGATCATCCGGATTACATATCAGTCGTGCGGCGCACGCGTGGCACCAGCTCAACGATATGCCGAACCCGTTCCCGCGCGGGAACGGGTTCGGCGTACGGACCAGGATTGCGGCTGGGTTCATCCCCTGGAGATCAGGCGGATTCCGTACGAGTCGCGTGGACATCGAACCGTTCCACATACGAATCGAATTCCGCCAGCTCGGCGGCGGCGCGGTCGCCAGACCAGCCGAGATGCGTTCGGCCAAGCCGGGCCGCGCCCTCCGCGGCGGATCGACCGAGGTCGGCGGTCCAGGCGCTCATCGTGCGGCGGACGATGGCATCGCTGAGACCGAGCGCCATCTCGTGTTCGAGCGACCAGATGAATTCCGCTCCGGTCGTCGACGATCCGGGCGCGAGCGGGCGAGCCAGGATGGTATCCGAGGCAGCCAGCGCGGCGATGTCTTTGGCGCGAACGCCATAGATCGATGCCAACCGGCGGGCGGCGGCGGCGGAGAGACCGAACGAACCGATCAATTCCTGTCGCAGATCCTCGATTCCGCTGCCCGGAGTGTAGGGGAATGGCAAATTGCGGGTGCGGCATGGTACGCGATTTCCGAGCGCGTGCCCGATCGTGTCGACGACCTCTTCGGCCAGACTGCGATGGGTGGTGAGCTTACCGCCGACGACGGAATAGAGATCGCTGTGCTCCGGGGCGTGATCGATCAGGAAGTGCCGCCGGGTGATTCCACCCGGTGAGGAGGCAGAAACGGCGGGCAGCGGCCGGACGCCCGCGTAGGAAAAGAGCACCCGCTCGCGTGACAGATCGAGAAATGGCAGCAGCCGGCGCGCTTCCTTCAGCAGATAGTCGATTTCGCCCTCGGTTGCGATGACCTCGTCCAGTTCGCCATCGAACGGAAGATCGGTCGTTCCGATCATGACGAGATCGTTCCAGGGAATGACGAAGAACGGGCGTCCGTCCGATTCGGCTTCGGCATAGAGCGCATCGACCGGTTCGTTGCCGGTACGACCCAGAAAGATGTGCGATCCCTTGGTGCCGCCGATTTCCGGTTTCGGTTGGGGTTGGAGGGACGCCAGCACCTCGTCGACCCAGGGGCCGGCGACATCGACCACCGCGCGGGCCCGGACGCTATGGCGCTGGCCGGAGAACTCGTCGATGAAAGTCACGCCGGTGACGACCGCGCCGGAACTGTCGATGGAGATGACCTTCGCGTAGTTCAACGCCACCGCGCCGAAGGAAACGGCCGAGACGATCTGTTCGATGACCAGCCGCTCGGGAAAGGTGGCCTGCGCATCGAAATAGCGGAAGGACCCCAATAGTCCTTCCATTGTCAATTCGGGCCAGTTCGCGCCAGTCTCTTTGCGGGAGAACCAGCGATGTTTCGGCAGTGGATCGCCCCGGGAAAAGAAATCGTAGATGCGCATACCCAACCGCAGCTTGGCCGGGGAGTGGGCGCCGCCTCGAAAAACCGGGAGCACGAGCGGCAGCGGGTCGACCAGATGCGAAGCGTTTTCCAGCAGGCGGCCGCGTTCGACCAGCGATTCGCGCACCAGCTCGAACTCGAAATGCTCCAGATAGCGCAGACCGCCATGAATCAGGCGGGTCGACCAGCTCGTCGTGCCGGAGGCGAAATCGTCCTTCTCCAGGAGCAGGACCGACAGACCGCGCACGGCGGCGTCGCGGGCGATGGCCGCACCATTGATTCCTCCGCCAATGATGACGAGATCGAAGCGGCGTTGGTCGAGATCGGCAGGTACGGATCGTTTCATGCGTACATTGTCCGGCGAACAGGGCTGCTGCGCTAGCATTCGATGCAATCGAGGATACGACGAAGGAGTGAACAGGTGAGTCTGGCGGAAAAAACGGCGGTCGTCACGGGGGCTGGCAACGGAATCGGCCGGGGTGTGGTCGAGCGATTGCTGCGCGATGGGGCGAATGTGGTCGCGTTCGATATCGAGGAAACCGCATTGTCGCGGCTGGCTGAGGAAGCCGGTGCGGGCGAGCGGTTGGTCACCATGGCGGGCGATGTCCGGTCCCGGGCAGCGGTGCACGAGGCGATCGCCACCGCGGTCCGCACGTTCGACGGTCTCGACATCATGGTCGCCAATGCCGGCATTGCGGTTGGCCAGAATTTCCTGGAGATCGACGACGCAACCTGGACCCGAATCATCGAAACCAATCTGACCGGCGCTTTCCATTGTATTCAGGAAGCGGCCAAGGTCATGGCCATCGAGGGGAGCGGCTCGATCGTGGTCACCTCCTCCACCAATGCCTTCTATGTCGAATCGACCCTCGCGCACTACAACGCCTCCAAGGGCGGGATCGATGCGCTGATCCGGTCGGCGGCGCTGGAGTTGGCGTGGAATGGCATTCGGGTGAATGGCGTCGCGCCCAGTATGGTGCGCACGCGTGCGGCCTTCGTCACAACCGAAACCGAATCATCGGTCGAGTATCTGAAACGCGTGCCGATGGGCCGGTTTGCCGAGGTGGAGGAGATCGCCGCGGCGGTGGCGTTCCTGGCGTCGGAGGAGGCATCGTTCATCACCGGTCAGGTGATCGTGCTGGATGGTGGCACGACCCTCGGAATCGTGTTGCCGGGTGGCGACCGTTGAGGCGGGCAACGGCCAATGGCATCTCCCGCCGCCAGTTTGCCGCTGGTGGCGCCGCCGCGCTCGGACGTCTGGCATTTCCCGCGGTGCATATTCGCGCCGAGGACGATCAGAAGGTTCTGCGTATTCTCGGGTGGCCAGCCTATTTCGACGATTCGATCACCAAACCGTTTCAGGATGCGAACAATTGCCGAATCGAGATCACCGGTATCGCCACCCCGGACGATACGATGCTCTTCCTGCGAGCGGGCGGAACGCGCTTTTACGATATCGTGGCTCCGACGGTCGGATTGGTGAATCCGTTGGGGGCAGCCGGGTTGCTGGCGGAGATCGACGAATCGCGGCTCGCCAACTTCGGTGGGCTCTTTCCGCAGATGCGGGCGTTGCCCACACCGGCGGTCGGGGGTGCGCGGTTTGGGGTTCCCCTGCTCTGGGGAACGTTCGCGCTCGTCTACAGCAGCGGGGATGCGACGGCGCCGGAGGCGTGGACCGATCTGCAGGGTAAGGCGTATGCCGATTCGCTGGTGATGCCAGATGACGGGCTCGGGCATTTTTCCATCTGGAATTGGGCGCTGGGCGCCGACGATCCGATGCGGGTCAGCAGCGCACAGCTCGAGGACACCACCCGGGTGCTGATCCAACTGAAACAGACCCGGTCGGCTTCGTTCGGGGGAACGGTCTACGATGCGATGATGGCGGTCGCCAACGGAGCTGGCCAGTTCGCCACGATCGGTTGGCAAACGGCGCCGTTGCTGCCGTCGGACCAGCAGCGGGCACTGGCGACCGCGCGCCCGGCGCCGGGCGGGTCCAGTTTCTGCGATTGCATCGCAATGGTGTCCGGAACGCACGATCCCGATCTCGCGTTGCGCTTCATCGACTTCATGCTGGCGGATGAAACCCAGCGGGATTTGATCGATCGCACCCGATGGGCCACGGTCAAGCAGGCCGTGCCGCCGATGCTTCGCCCGGAGATCGCGGCGCTCTACGACTACCCGGCGCTGGACGCATGGCTGGCCGGTTCGCCGGTGTGGGGGTATCCGCCAGTGGGTGACGATGGCAGCGGCGCCACCACCTATCTCGACTGGATTCTCGCCTGGGACCGGGTGCGCCAGGCGAAGCTCTAGAAACGGGTCCGGAGGCCGGAGACTTGAGTCCTGAGTCTTGAGTCTTGAGTCGTGAGGCTGGGGGCGTGCGTATTGGGTCTGGGGTATTGGGAGAGTAGGAGTTCGCTTCTCTCAGGACTCAGGACTCAGGACTCAAGTCTCAGGACTCAAGACTCAGGACCCAAGACTCCAAAGTGGCATACTTTTCGATCGAGAAGAAATCTGTTTTTCGATCGAGGAGCCAATTCACCACTCATGGACCAGGAGCAGCACACCACAACGATTCCGAACCCGCTTTGCGAGGTGGGACGCACCCATCCTCGCGACAAGCACCGGATGAAGCCGGTCGAGGGATTTCCCGGAGTGTGGGAGTGCTCCAAGCATGGAATCTTCGCGACCGTTTTGCCGGACGATGTGGCGAGCTCGATCGAGCGAGGAACGCCATACACGATGCACACGGGTGACCAGGGGGTGGCCGGGCGGACCGGTGACGACCGTCCGGGCGGTATCGTTTTCTACTACCGTCCCGAGCGGTCGTAGGCAGCGGCGTCATGCGGTTCGCGCTCGGTCTCGATCCAGGAGGCTGGAAACGCACGGGAGCGGCCGAGCGCACCCTCGAACTGGCCGAGCGCGCGGATGCGGGCGGGATCGATTCGCTCTTCTTGACCGAAGATCCCGATGGCTGGGATGCATTTGCCCTGCTCGGCGCCATATCCCAGCGAACCGAGCGGATTCAGCTCGGTACCGGGGTCGTCAATCCCTATCACCGAAATCCGAATCTGATCGCCGCTTCGATTGCCACGCTCGATCGATTGGCGCCCGGCCGGGCGGTGCTCGGTCTTGGGCGGGGGCAACCGGAATGGTACGAGCACGCGCTCGGTATGGAGACCGGGCGTCCGCTCGAACGGGTGCGCGAGACGATCGACCTGCTGCGGCAATGGGAGACGTCGGAAGGTGCTTCGATCGACGGCGAATTCCAAATCGACCGGTGGATCAGGGTCGTTCGTCCCAAACGGCGCATACCGATTTATCTGGCCGCGGCCGGACCGAAGGCGCTCGACCTGGCCGGGCAGATGGCGGATGGCCTCTATTTCAATATGCTGGCGACTCCGGACTATCTGGCCGGCGCCATCCGGCGGGTCCGAGCCGCCGCTGAAGCCGCCGGGCGAAATCCCGGCGATCTGGCGTTCGTCGCTCATCCGGGGATTCGCGTGGCCGCCGATCCCGGGCCGATTCTGCAGAACCGCAAACGGTTCGTGACGAACGTATTGACCCTGCCCGGGATGGAGGTGCTACTCCAGAATCCCGAGCTGGATGTTCCTGCCATCATGCGGGCGGTCCGCGATGTGATGCATACCGATGAGATTCTCGCCCGGGGTGGCGGATTTCCCGATCTGGAACGCGGGGGCGATGTCGAGGCCGCGGTGGCGCTCATACCAGATGCATTGGTGGAACGCGGAAGCGCCGTGGGTTCGCTGGACCAGGTGCGCGAGCGGATCGAGACTTTCGCGGCGGCCGGCGTGACCGATCTGGTGATCGCCACGGCGGGGCTTCCTGGAACCCCGGAGGGCGTGCGGGTGTTGATCGAGGCGCTGCGGAGATAGCTCCCGGTCGAGCAGCCGATGATTCTCCGGGGTCCGGCGGGCGGGGCGAAACGTGGGGCGAGGTTCTCGCGTTTCAACAACAGTCGAGCACGAGGCGATTCCGAAAATCGGAGTGCCTCAGGTATGATGGATTGGTCCGGGGCTGTTGCCGCGCGCGTGATCGGCGCGTATCTGGCCCGCGGAGCCAAATCCGTGGACGGCTGCATTGCCACGCCGGCAGTCGCCCGAAGCGGAATCCATCTCGACCGGGAAGTATCCAGCACGTTTCCGGCCAGCGGGCCGGAACGATAACGCTACGAGCACTGGTGTGGAGCGGAGGAAACGTATGCGCGCCCGCAGTTCACGATCGACATCGAAGTCCAGCGCGAGCATCAAACCGCCCGGCGCGGGCAAGGGGCGCTCGCTTTCGTTCCTGACCGCCCTCTTGCTGGTGTTGGGGATGCTGACACCGTTCGCGGTGGCGCAGCCGGTTGCGGCGGCTCCCACCGACGGCTCGGATCGCGCGGTGGAGGGCGAGGCGCTGCAGGGCGGTCCACCGCCCTTGCAAGGCGTCTATGGCGTCACGATCGGTGGCGATGTCGCCAATATGGTCGGTCCGGTATCGCTTGGGAATCAGGGAAGCGGTATCTGGCGGGGGACCGCGTCGTTGCCGCCGGGCTCGTATTCCTTCGATGTGACCGTTTCCACCAATGAGGGCGATGTCAATGCCGGCTCGTCCTCGGTGAATGTGACGGACGATGCCGCTGGAGCGGTTTTCCAATTCGATGCCAATACCGGGCGAATCAATGCCGGGCCGCTGCTCGTTACGCTCAATACCGATTATGGTTCCTTCCCGATGCTCCCTGATGGAAACGGGAATTTCGCGGTGACCTTCGATGCCAGTCCGGGTTCGCCGGTCAGTGTCGAAACGGTCGTCGGGGGGAATCCGACCGAGAATACGGCTCAACCGGTTGCCGGGAATGGCGGTCGCGTGCGGGTGGTTGCCGATGCCAGCGGAAGTATTCTGCAGGCGGGCGGGGTCGATTCCGGGCAGTTGACCGTTACCAAAACCGACGATCAAGGTAATCCGCAACCGGGCGCCTGTTTTGCGGTGACGTCGAATGGCGCGGTCGCCAGTCAGGCGTGCGACGCGACCGATGGCAGCAACGATGGCAATGTCACGCTCGAATTCCCGAACGGTGTGCCGGGCAGCGGCACGCTGAGCGAAACCTTCACGCCGAGCGGCCAGGACGCGGCCGATTCCGAGCAGGTCGATCTCTCCCCCGGGTTCAACCAGGCGAATGTGCAGGTGGTGGGCGCCGGTGGCGGCGAGGAGCCGCAGGGTGGCGAAGAGCCACAGGGCGGGGAAGAACCGCAAGGCGGCGAGCAACCCCAGGGTCCGGTTGGCCAGCAGAGCGCCACGGTCACGGTGTATGCCCTCGACCAGAATGGCAATCTCCTGCCGGGCGCCTGTTTCCAGATCGAGAATGCTGGAACGCAATGCGATGACGACTTCGACGGCGTGGTGACCTTCGCGGATGTACCGTTCGGTGTGCATACGGTGCAGGCCACCCAAGCGCCGCAGGGCTATGAGACTGCCCAGTCGACCCAGGTCGATATCGAAGGCGACCAGCAGATCTCTCTGACCTTCCCCCAGGCAGCCGCACAGACGGGTACGATCGCGGCGGTGACGATCGACGAGAACGGTCAGCAACTGCAAAACGTCTGCTACAGCATTTCGTCGCTCGGCCAGGAATGCGATGGTGACGACCCAGACGCCATCATGACCCAGCCCGATATGCCGGCGGGGGAATACACCATCGAGCTCATCGTGCCGGATGGTTATCAGGCCGTGGGATCGACACAGCAGCAGGTGACGGTGCAGCCGGGTCAGACGACCAATGTCACCTTCCAGGTGGAGAGCGCCGGGCCGGATACCTTCACGGTGTCGATTCAAACGGTCGACCAGGATGGCAATCTCCTTGGTGGCGCGTGCTACCAAATCGACGGTGCCGGACAGGCCTGCGATGACGATGGCGATGGCGTGACGACCTTCACCGATGTCCAGGCGGGCGCGTACAACGTCTTCCAGATACAGGCGCCGGCGGGGTACGAGCAGGCTGGCGCGCAGCAGATCGATGTGCAGGGCGACCAGCGCGTCACATTCACCAACCAGGAGAGCGCGGTCGAGCCCGAAGCGACCGATACGCCAGAACTGCCAGCCGAACCGACCGAAACCCCCGGTGAGGAGGGTCAGGAAGGGTTCGCGATCGGGCTCGTGGCGCTCGATCCGGAGAACAACCTGCTCCCGGGCGCGTGCTATCAGCTCGATACCGGCGCGACCCAATGCGATGACGACAACGATGGCGTGGTGACCTTCACCGGGATTGCCGCTGGCCAGCATACGGCCACGATGACCCAGGCGCCGCAGGGTTTCCAGAACATCGGAACGGTGCAAATCGATGTCACCACCGATCAGCAGTTCGCCGTTCGCTTGACGCCCAGCGAGGCGCAGGGTGGCGGCACCGGTACGATCGTGGCATCGGTGGTCGATGAGAACGGACAGCAGATCCCGAATGCGTGTTTCGACATCGCCGGGATTGGCCAGGATTGCGATGGCGACGATCCGGATGCGCTCATGACCGAGCCGGATGTTCCCGCGGGCACCTACACCGTCAATCTGATCGTTCCCGATGGGTATGTTGCCACTGGCCCCACCAGCCAGCAGGTGACAGTTACCGATGGCCAGACGGTCGAAGCGCAGTTCCAGGTGACCTCGGAGGGCGCGGCCGCTCCGACCTCGACTCCCACCGAAGAAGGCGCGCAGCCAACGGCGACGGAAGCACCAGTGGGACCGGCGGAAGGGTTCGGTTCGCTGCAAGTGGTCGTGACCGATCAGGGCTTTCCATTGATCGGCGCCTGTGTCGCGTATGAGGGACCGGCTTCGGGCGAAGTCTGCGATGGCGATCCCGATGATGCCGATCCGGCGCAAGCCAGCATCCTGATCGAGCATCTTCCGGCCGGTTCCTATCAGGTGTCGATGCCGAATCCGCCCGCCGGAATCGAAGCGGCGGGCGCGGTCGGCGCAACGGTGACGGATGGGCAGATCACCAGTCTCATGCTGGAGACCGGCGGCGCGCCGGCGCTCCCGACCGAGACTCCAACCGAGGCGATTCCGACCGAAACGCCGACCGAGCTGCCGCCAACCGAGACGGCTCATCCCACCGAGACGCCGACGCCTGAACCGACGACCGGCAATCTGACGATCGACAAGGTGGACGAAAATGGCGCGCTGGTGGCGGGTGCCTGCTTCAGCATCGACGGTGACATCCAGGTTTGCGATAACGGCGACGGCGATGCCGATCCGGCTGCCGGTTCGATTCGCATCGAGGGAATCACAGCCGGCGATGTGACCGTCACCGAAACCCAGGCGCCCGAAGGGTTCCTGATTGCCGATCCGCAGACGATCACGATTCCCGCCGGTGGCGAGGCGACCGCGGAATTCGTGGATCAGCTCGCGCCGCCGCCAACCGGTTCGTTCCGGGTGGTCAAGCGCGACAGCGACGGCAACCGCATCGATGGTTCCTGCTGGACGCTGTCCGGCGCCGAGAATCTCGGACCGTATTGCGACAACGATGCCAACGACCTCGATTCCCGAATCGGCGTGATCGAAATCGAGAACATTCCGGTGGGCGATTACACGTTGACCGAATCGACCGTGCCCGATGGATTCGTGGCGGTGGCCGATCAGTCGATCACCGTAACCGCCGGCGAACGGTTCGATGTTTCGCTGGTCGATGAGTCCGCGACCGGTTCGCTGGTGATTACCAAGACCGACGAACAGGGCGCGGCGCTCGGCGGAGCCTGTTTCGCCGTTGCCGATCGAACCGTTTGCGACGATGGCGATGGCGACATTCAGAATACCGTCGCCGGAATCATCGAAATCGATGGGTTGGCGCCCGGCAGCTACGAGGTCACGGAATCGCAAGCGCCCGAGGGGTATGCGGCATCTGGTGACGCGGTTGGCATCACGATTTCCGCGGGCCAAACGGCGACTGCGACCTTCCAGAATGGCCGCGACACGGGTTCGTTGCAGATTCTCAAGGTCGATGCCGCCGATGGCACCACGACGCTTGGCGGAGCCTGCTTCAGCATCGACGGGGGCGATCCGGTTTGCGACAACGGCGATGGCGATACCGATTCGAATGTTGGATCGATTGTCATCGACGGGCTTGCGACCGGAGCGCACGAGGTTGCGGAAACCCAGGCGCCCGAGGGATATGCGATCACGGGCGATCCGCAGCCGGTGACGATCAGCTCGGACGAGCAAGCGACGCTCACCTTTGCCGATGAGCAGGCTCAGGGACAGATCCGGATTCTCAAGATCGACCAGAGCGGTGGCGCCAGCCTCGGCGGCGCTTGCTTCACGGTCGATGACGGGCAACCCGTTTGCGACAACCAGACGGGCGATCTCGATCCGGCGGATGGGGTGATTCTGCTCGATGCCCCGGCTGGGGATCATCAGGTGACCGAGTCGACCGCGCCCGATGGATACGATCCGGTACTTTCGCCCCAATCGGTGACGGTCACCACGGGACAGACGGTCGAAATCACCTTCGAGAACAGCGCCTTCACCGGGAGCGTTCGCATCACCAAGACCGACGACGATACCCAGCAACCGCTGGCGGGCGCCTGCTTCACCTTGCAGAACGCGAATGGCGACAGCTTCGGTCCGGTCTGCGACAACGGTGATGGCGATTCCGATTCCGCCGATGGCACGATCGTGTTGCAGGGTGTTGCCACCGGAACCTGGGATCTGATCGAATCGACCACGCCGGATGGCTATGTGGCGCCGGATGCACCGGTGGCGACCGGGGTCCAGGTGACCTCGGGGCAGGCCGCGGAGATCGAGGTCGGGAACCAGCCAGTCGATAGTCCGACTCCGACGCCGATTCCGGCGGGTTCGGTGTCGATCGACAAGGTCGATCCGGATGGCACTGCGCTGGCGGGCGCTTGCTTCCAGCTTTCGGGGGCGACGACGGTTGGTCCGGTGTGCGATAACGGTCCGGCCGATACCGATCCGGCCGAGGGCACGATCGGCATCGGCGATGTGCCGGCCGGGGAGTACACCCTGATCGAAACCCAGGCGCCAGACGGGTACAGCCAGGCCGAGAATCAAGACGTGACCGTTGCCGTGGGCGAAGCCACACAGGTGCAGGTCGTCGATCAGCCGACCCCGCCGGAAGTGGGCGTGCTGGCGATCACGGTGGCGGACGATTCCGGCAATCCGCTGGGCGGCGCCTGCTTCAGCTATGGCGGAACGAACATCTGCGACAACGGCACGGGGGATGAGAATCCGAATCCGGGTGAAATCCAGGTCTCGGGTGTTCGCGCCGGCGCCTATCAGGTGGTCAACACCGTTGCCCCGGCCAATTTCGAGCCAGCCGATCCGCAGCCGGTCGATATCGTGGCTGGCCAGACCGCGACCGCGGCCTTCACTCTTGCCGCCGCTCCGGTCGAAACCGGTGGGCTGCGCATCGACTTGACCGATGACGATGGCAATCCGGTCGAAGGCGCCTGCATCTCGGTGGCTCCTTCCAGCAATGTTGTCGATGGTGAGACGATCGTGCTCTGCGATGGCGGCGACGAAGACACCAACCCGGAACCGGGTGTGCTGGTGGTCGAGGATCTGCCGGTCGGCACGTGGACGGTCAGCCAGGCATCGGTGCCGGGTGAGGACGCGGCTCAGGTGGCGGGCGTCGATTTCAAGGTGCAACCGCTGCAGGGCGATCAGGTTTCGGCCGCGGCGATCAGCACCAATTCGCGAACGGTGACGGTCAAGGCGAATGTGGTCGTGGTGGTGATCATCATCATCATCGTCAATCCGCCGACCGAGGGATCGCTCCAGATCGTCAAACGCGCCGAGGACACCAACGTGCTGCAAGGCGGCGCCTGCTTCCTGGTCACTGGCCAGGGCAGCACCATCGAGGTGTGCGACAACGACGGAGTCGATCAGAACACGACTGTTGGGGTCATTCTGCTCACGGAGCTGAGCGAGGGCGACTACACGGTTCATGAGACCCGGCCGCCCGCTGGCTACGATCCGGCGCCCGATCAGACCGCAACCGTGGTGGGCGGACTCAAGACGGTCGCCACCTTCAAGGATCCGAAATCGAATCAGCCGGGTTCGCTCACGATTCTCAAGGTCGATGGCGAAGGGAATCCGGTGCCCGGCACCTGCTTCGCGCTGCGCCAAGGCAATACGGATGTCTATGGACCGGTCTGCGATGCCGATGGCGGCACGAGCGATGGTTCGATCCAGTTCACCGACGTGACGCCTGGAAATTACATCCTGCGGGAGACGACGACCGCTGGTTCCGACTGGCAGCCGATTGCCGATCAGCCGATCACGATCGTGGGCGGCGTCAATCCGGACCTGCCGGTGGTCAATGTGCTCAAGACCGGGTCCGTGCGGATCACCAAGCAGAATCAGGATGGCACCCAGCAATTGCCGGGTTCCTGCTTCGGGCTCGATCGCGGCAATGGATTGGAGTTCGTGACCTGCGATAACCAGGCGGGCGACGCCGATCCAGCACAGGGCATCATCCTGATCAACAATGTGCCGCCGGGCGACTACACGCTGATCGAAACGCAGGCTCCCAAGGACTACGATGTCGGCGCGACGGTCGATATCACGGTCGAACCGGCGCAAACGGTGCAGGTTGCGGTGCGCAATACCCCCGCGCAGCCACCGGTGGACGTCGGCAATCTCACGGTCCTGAAACAGGACCAGCAGCAGAAGGCGCTGGCGGGGGCTTGTTTCGCGCTCAAGCAAGGGAATGTGACCAAGTACGGACCGGTCTGCGATGAGGACGATGGCGCCAGCGATGGCACGATCACCTTCACGAACATCGGCACCGGCCAGTATTCCTTGGTCGAGACGCGGAAGCCATCGGCCGACTATCAGACGCCGCCGCCGGTTTCCGTGACGATCACCAAGAACCAGACCACGACGACGACGGTCGTCAATACCCTGCAGCCGGGTCTGATCCAGGTGACGAAGACCAACCAGAAGGGCAACCCGCTGACGGGCGCCTGTTTCAAGGTCACACCGGGCAACTTCGCGGTGCAGTGCACGGGTGGTTCCGGTCAGGTGGTGTTCTCCAACCTGCCGCCGGGTGTCTACACCGTGACCGAGACGAAAGCGCCGTATGGATTCCAGGTCGCACCGCCGGTGACCAATGTGGTGGTCAAGCCGGGACTGACGACGCCGCTGACGATCGTCGACAAGCTGCTTCCGCCGCCGCCTGATGCCGGGTCGATCAAGGTGATCAAGTTCTTCTGCCCGCAGACGGACAAGGCCGAAACGACGACCGTCTACAACTCGTCGAGTTCCGGCCAGACGCCGCTGGCGCTGACCGCGAACTGCAAGAAGGGCGATGCAACCTTCACGCTGGCGCGCAAGGATGGATCGGGCACGCCGATCACCTTCAATACGGGTCGAACGGGCGAAGCGCATCTGACCCTGCGCGCGGGTGTCTATATCCTGACGGAGAAGGGCACCGGCACGCGGGCGGAACTCACGGTCTTCGTTGGCCAGCAGACCACGATCGTGGTGCTGAACTACGTCAAACCGCCGAAGCCGACACCGGCGACGGTCGAGGTGCGCAAATACACCTGCGATCCGGGATTCCAGGGTCAGTTCTATCTCGATTTCATCAACGCCTGTGGCGCGTCGAGCAATCTGACCAATGGCGTACAGATGCAGCTGGCGGGCGCGGTTTCGACCCAGACCCGTTTCACCGGAGATACCGGCCAGGTCGGATTGACCCGGTTCACCCAGCTGCCGGCGGGTAACTACTCGCTGCAGGAAAAGACCCCGGATGGCACCTCGGTCTTCGTCTGGTGTGGTGTCCAGCTGGACAGCTACGAGTTCGGCGCGATCGGCAGCATCATCAACTTCCCGCTGCAGAGCGGCCAGACGATGTATTGCGCCTATTTCAATGTGCCGGACAAGGTGACCGACACGGCTGGAACGATCGTGGTCCAGAAGTACGGATGCGCGCTCCCGGCGGTCAAGCGCCCGGCCAACTTCGACTGGTTCGCCAATTGCTCGACCCAGGCGAGCGGAGTTCGCTTCACCATCTCGCAGCTCGTCAATGGGTCGTACGTGCCGCGGCTGGCGGGGGTCACCGACGTCAATGGTCTGCTGAAGTTCACGGATCTGGCTCCGGGCACCTATAAGCTGCAGGAAGTTGGCGCCAACTGGTGCCACGCGGAATCAGACGCGGTCAATGCCCAGGGCGACGTGGTCGTGGTGGCGGGCAAGCGATCGAGCGTCTGGATCTTCAACTGCATCCCGACCAACCAGCCGCCGAATACCGGGGCTGGCACGGCCGCGGGGCAGGTGCTGCCGGGGCTTGCCCCCGGTAGCACCGGAATAACCGGCGGCGCGCCGCAAAGCGCGATCGCCCTCGAAATGAACCGGCGGTTGCAGTCGATCTTCGGCTAGCCGGTCAAATCGGACGTATCCGATCCCACGACGACGCCGGAGCGATTTCGCCCCGGCGTCGTCGTGGGATCGGAACTCATGGCGTACGTATGGGTAGCCGTCGAGGAAACACGGCGCGTATGCTAAAGAGACGCACTTGCCCTGGGCTTGGGTGAGATTACCGCGCGCTATTGCGTGTGGCAGGGGCATGAATGCAATATGACGAACGAACGATTCGAGTTTCATCTGCGCATGGCGGGATTGCGCCGGTTCGTCGCAATCGTCACCACGGCGATTCTGCTGCTCTCGGGAATCGGCGGAATGTCCGGCCCCGGTCCGGCAGCGGCGCAGACCGTCCAGATTCCGTATGGCAATGTCATCGTCGTGTTGCAGGATGGACTCGATCCCTCGGCGTTCGCATCGGCGTCCGGGGTGCAACCGTCATTCGTCTATGGGACCTTGCTGACCGGGTTCGCCGCCAATCTGACCGAGCAGGCGGCCCGGCGATTGGCCCAGGTTCCCCAAGTCCAGGGGATCTATCCCGATTACCCGGTGGAGGCGGCCGCCCAGGTCATTCCGACCGGCGTGGAACGAGTCAACGCACCGCGAAATCCGATCATGCCGTTCGGCAACGGCTCGGGCGCAACGGTGGGCGGTGTGGTGGCCGTGGTCGACTCCGGTGTGGCTCCACTGTCCGATTTGAATGTCGTGGGCGGCTACAACTGCACGTCGGCGGATCGGGGCGATTACGGTGATGTCTTCGGCCATGGCACGCATGTGGCGGGCATTGTGGGGGCCAAAGACAACACGGACGGAGTGGTCGGGGTTGCACCGGGTGTCGGTATCTTTTCTGCCCGCATGCTCGATGCGGCCGGCAATGGAACCCAGTCCGGATTGATCTGCGCGCTCGAAGCGGTCGCTCTCCATGGTGAGATCCGGGTCGCGAATCTGAGCCTGTCGACCAACGATGCCGCTGCCGGGACCTGTGGAGTCAATCCCTCGGCGTTGCACAAGGCGGTTTGCGCTCTGGTCGATCGCGGGGTCGCGGTCGTGGTTGCCGCCGGGAACTATGGACAGCCCACGGCCGGGACGATGGCCGCCTATCCGGAGGCCATCGCGGTTTCCGCGTTTCAGGATTTCGATGGCAAGCCGGGCGGGCTGGCTTCCGCGCTCTGCGCCTCGGGCGCGGCGGATGACACCTTTTGGGCGAGCAGCAACCGGGGGCCCGAGGTGGACATCATGGCGCCCGGTGTCTGCATTCGTTCCTACAACCCCGCTGGCGGACAGGTCTATCGCAGTGGCACCAGCATGGCGACCCCGCATGTCTCCGGCGCGCTGGCACTCTATTTCTCCGCCTGGGGGGGTGACAGCGTGGATGCGGCACGCGCCTGGCTGCTGGGCAGCGCGGCGGTTTCCCAGGCAGCCGCGGGTGTTTCCGGCGCGCCGTTTGGTGAACCGGTGCTCATGCTCGGTCCCGAACCAGGGATCACTCCGACCGCAGTCCCGTCGCATGCCGCCACCAGCACCCCACCCGCGGGACTGGCTCCCGGTGTGGTTGCCCGGGTGACCACCAACATCAATCTGCGCACGTATCCGTCGACGCAGGCGAGCAAGTCGAGCGTCATCGGCACATTGCCCAAGGACACCCAGGTGCTCATCACCGGGTATCCCCAGCACGCTGACGGCTATATCTTCGTGCCGGCTTCCACGCCGCTGGGACCGGGCTGGCTGGCCACCAACTGGCTGGAGGCGATCGGTACGCCAACACCGACATCGACCCCGACGGCGACACCGACTTCCACCGGAACCAACACCCCAACCGCGACCAGCACCCCGATCGCCAGCAACACGGCGACGGCCACCCTGACATCGACGGCGACCCCATCGAACACCAGCACGCCGACGAGCACGAACACCGCGACCGCGACGGCCACATCGACCGCAACCGCGACCGCGACTCACACGCCGACCGATACCAGCACGCCGACGAACACCAGCACACCCAGTCTCACACCGACGGCGACAGCGACATCGACCAGTACGCCGACCGCAACCGGGACCCCGACCCCAAGCGCAACCGTCACTCCCACGAACACCGCGACCAGCACCAATACGGCAACCGTGACGCCTTCGCCGACTGCCACCCAGACGGCAACGGCGACCTCGACGGCGACGCAGACACCGACGAGCTCGAATACCCCGACGCTTTCACCGACGGCGACCTCGACGGATACACCGGTGGCGACCAACACCCCGACGGTGACCAGCACCCCCACCGCGACCAACACGGCGACCGCAACCCGCACGGCAACGGCAACGAATACCGCCTCGGCAACGAGGACATCGACCGCGACCAGGACGGCAACCGCGACGAAGACTCCGACCGCCCTCCCGACATCGACTCCGACATCGACGGCCACACTGACGCCAACGCGGACACCGACACCGCCATCCGGACTCGGTCCCGGGGTGGTGGGGCGCGTGGTGACCGGATTGAATCTGCGGCAGGCGCCCTCGACCAGCTCTCAGGTCATCACCACATTGCCGACCAATACGCTGGTGACCGTTACCGGCTATTCGGTCAGCTCGGGCGGGTTCGTGTTCATTCCCGTCGATACGCCCTATGGCAGTGGGTGGGTGGCGTCGGAATATGTGTCCGCGGTCGGCACCGCGACGCCCACGCGCACGCCAACGATTGCGGCCCCAACCCGGACCCCGACGACATCGCCGACCCGGACCGCGACGATGACCGGAGGCATCGGGATCGGCTCGACGGTTCGCACGACCACATCGGTCAATATGCGCTCGGGACCGGGCACCAGCTATGGCGTGCTGCGGGTGCTGCCCGCGAATGCGACCGGCACGGTGGCCGGCGGACCGACATCGGCCAATGGGTACATCTGGTATCGCCTGGATATGACCGGAATCGGCAGCGGATGGGTTGCCAGCAACTATTTCGCGGTCACCGGTGGTCCGGTAGCCACCGCGACCCCGAGCCCAAGCGCAACCCCGGGCGGAGGGAATGAGAACGGTGGCGCGGTCCGCACGACGACGAAGGTCAATATGCGTTCGGGTGCGGGCACGAATTACGGGGTGGTTGCCGTATTACCGGCCAATCTCATGGGAACGGTGAGCGGCGGGCCTTCGAGTGGTTCGGGGTATATCTGGTATCGGGTGACCATGCCCGGATTCGGAACCGGATGGGTGGCGAGCAACTATCTGGAGATGGTCGGTAGTCCGACGCCGACGATGGCAAGCAGTTTCCCGGCGGGATCGACCGTGCAGACGACCGACGGCGTGAATATGCGCAATGGCGCGGGCACGACCTACAGCGTGATCGGTTCGCTTCCATCCGGAGTGGCATGCGATGTCATCAGCGGGCCGGTTCTGGCCAATGGCTATCATTGGTACCGGCTCGGTTGTGGCGGGTACGGAATCGGCTATGTTGCGGGTGAATATCTGCAGCGGGTTTCGGCTGCATCCGTGCCCATGGCGACGGTAACGCCTTCGCCCACGGAATCTCCCGTTCCAGACACCGAGACGCCGGTTCCCTCCACCGAAACCCCGGTCGATATCGAATCGACCCCGGCTGAAACCGCCGAATCCGAGGTCGCCGTGCTCGGACCGAGTGTCGATCGAACGCCAACCGAGGATGCCGTGGTTCTCGGGGAACCGCCAGCCTCACCCAGCGCGGAAGACCCGGTCGCCGAGCCGGATGCGACCGAACCGCCGGGTGAATCGGACGAACCGATGCCGTTGCCGGTCGCGCGCATTCAGCGCAGCGAGCAGTCCAGCCCGGCGCAGGTCCTGGTCGATGATGATCCGGCGACCGTTTGGACGGCCGAAGGAACCACGGAAGCTCCCCTGGCCATGTTCGTGGCCGATCTCGACGCGGTGCAGTCGGTCGGGTCGGTTGCGTGGCTGAGCGGAGCCGATGGCGTGGCGGGAACGCTCTATATCTCGGTTTCGACCGATGGCGAAAACTGGACCGATGTGCCGGTCGGAACGATCGTGCCGCCGGGAGAATGGCAGCAGGTGGCCGTGGACGCCAGCGTTCGCTATGTACGTTTCGTGTTCGTCAATGACGACGGGCTGGACGCGCTCGGCGGGATCGCAGAGGTGAAGATCTGGCCATAGGCGACCGGGTCACTCGTCGCCGTATCCGAAGGTTGGCGGAATCGGGGGCAGCTCGGCGTGCTGGCCAAGATTGTTCGTGAGCCAGGCTTCCAGCGCGGGGGCGTGCGTCTGATGCACATGCGCCAGCGAGGAACCGAGGAGCGCTGGACCGATCGGATCGGAGCCATCGCCGACCCAGGGATAGCGGCCCGGTGTCAGGAGATCGTCCTCCGACATCTGGTCGACGACGGAAGAGAGTTGGCGGAGATGGTCCATCAGCGTGTCGACCACCGCGTTCAGAGGCCGCGTCCGGGCGCTTTCCGTGAACCAGGCGTTGATCGCATCGGTTCCGGCATCGGTCTGCTCGTCGAATTCATCGGGCCACGGAGGCGCTGGGGGGCCAGTTCCGCTGGCCGCCGCACGGAGGCGCGCGAGGGTCCAGTTCCGCCAGCCATCGAGGTGGGCCAGAAGCTCTTTGTAGGTCCAGGAGCCGTCGATCGGTTCGTCACCGGTCAAGGGGCTGTTTGCCTCGGCCAGATCCGTCACGGCGCGCCACCAATCCTGTTCTGTTTCGATGGCACGCAGCAGATCGGCTTTGGTGGTGGGTATGGCGGTCATGGATTCCCTCCTGTCGGTCCGGACATGCGATCAGCTTGCTCGATTGTGCTGGACGGATGCGAATCGGGTGAGAATCAGGCAGCGCACGAGCTCCGGCGCACTCCGGCGCCGAGGCGGTAGAATCGTTGATTATCCCGCTCATTTCCGGTATCATTTGCAAGAATTAGAACACAATTTCTAATTCTTCCGACGAGGCTCCAAAGGGTGGGGAGCCTCCCCACGAAGGACACGATATGGCAAAGAACGACGACCGAGAGCGCGCGCTCGATCTGGCGATCGGGCAGATCGAGCGGCAATTCGGCAAGGGCTCCATCATGAAGATGGGCGAGGCCCACGCGATGCAAGTGGAAGCGATTCCGACCGGGAGTATCGCGCTCGATCTGGCGCTTGGGATCGGTGGTCTTCCGCGGGCGCGCATCACCGAAATCTATGGACCGGAATCATCCGGCAAGACGACCCTGGCGTTGCATGTCATCGCCGAAGCGCAAAAGGGCGGCGGCATGGCGGCCTATATCGATGCCGAGCATGCGCTCGATCCGATCTATGCGGCGCGCCTGGGAGTGAACCTCGAAGAATTGCTGATCTCGCAGCCGGATACCGGCGAGCAGGCTCTGGAGATCGTGGAAGCGCTGGTGCGTTCCAACGCCATCGATGTGATCGTGATCGACTCGGTGGCGGCGTTGGTGCCCAAGGCGGAAATCGACGGTGACATGGGTGATTCCCATGTCGGGTTGCAGGCGCGGCTGATGAGCCAGGCGCTGCGCAAGCTGACCGGCGCTATCAGCCGGTCCAAGACCTGCGTGATCTTCATCAACCAGCTGCGTATGAAGATCGGCGTCATGTTCGGAAACCCCGAGACGACGACCGGCGGCAACGCGCTCAAGTTCTATTCCTCGACCCGGCTCGATATTCGCCGGATCGAAACGATCAAGAACGGCACCGATTCGGTTGGATCGCGAGTGCGGGTCAAGGTCGTCAAGAACAAGGTTGCTCCGCCTTTCCGGCAGGCCGAATTCGACATCATGTACAACCAGGGCATCTCCAAAGAAGGCAGTGTGCTCGATGTGGCAACCGATATGGGCATCGTGCGCAAGCAGGGCGCATGGTTCTATGTCGATGACGATCGGCTCGGCCAGGGACGGGAGAATGCCAAGGAATTCCTGAGGAACAACCCCGATCTCATGGAGGCGATCCTCGGCCGAATTCGGGCGGGTTCGCCCGAGCTGAACAAACTCGCGTTCGACGGCGAGCAGGTCGGCGTCGGTGCGAACGGACTCGAAGAGCCCGCGTTCTAGCGCGGCTGCGAAACGACCTGGCTGCAGCCTTGGAGCGCCGTGACCTCGGGGGACTCGCTGTGGCGAGGAGATCCTTCGACTGTGCTCAGGATGACGGTTGGGGGCGGAGGCCCTTCGACTGCGCTTAGGATGACGGTGGTGGCGAACGGGCACGTCTGGTACGAATCGCTCTCATCGAAATAAGCTCGAACGAGCAGCCCCCGGATGGCGCCATCCGGGGGCTGCTCGTTCGTTTCCGCGCGGCTGCGACGACCGTCGCACGCACGGTCGTGGCGAAGCGTCTTATACGGAATCCGCTTGGACACTCCGGGATATCCACCATCGCTCCGGCATGGTCGCACCGTTGAAACGCTGGGCTACTACCCCTTAGGAATCACCCGGATTTCGTGTGATACGGAATCCGCTTGGCCCCTTTGGTATGGGGCAGGGGATTCGGGGCGTTCCCAGCCTTGAACAGCTGGGCGAATATCCCTGCGTCATCAGCCGGATTTCGTGTCATCCATGATCCCGCTCCCCACGGGGAGCAGAGGGGGCGGGATAGATATCATCGATCAGCCAACGGTCCGAGATGCGAAGCAGCCGATAGCGTTCGTGAACGCCATTCGTATAGCCGGCGCGGACGATCATCTGGTTGGCCGATGCCTCGACCGATTCGATCGAGCGTAAGGCGGGTGGATCCGCACCGAATTCGGCGCGCTCCAGCATGTTCGGCAGATCGGAGGGATCGATACCCAGCCGCCCGGCAAGCTCGATGTGAAAGGCAGGGGTCGAACAGTCCACTACCCGGGCCAGATCGCGGTCGCGGCGGGCCGCCAGCAGGGTTTCGATGATCCGCGTTGCCGCGGAGAGATCGGTGGCAACGCCGGGAAAGCGAACACCGTCGAGCCACACCGGAGCGGAGGCAGGAGGCTGGATGCGGGAATTCTCGCGATCGGGAATCGGTGGGGCATGGGGGGCTGGAAGCGGCTCGGAAGCGGTTGGCGGGGATATGGGCGGCGCATCCCCGGCGTCGTCCGAACCACGGCGGGAGAGCAGGAACGAGAGCGCGGCCATCGACCCGATGAAGACGACGACGAGCAGGAGCGCCAGCACTTCGATGCGGTCGTCCCCGGCGGGTGATGCGGTCTGGAGCGCGAGGAGCAGCAAACCAATGATCCGGCTATGCAGCGAGTCGAGGGCACAAGCGCCTTCGACCGAAGCTTATCGCCGGTATCGATACGCATCCAGCCGGTTCGGGCTGGATGCGATCATGACCCACGTACCCGTCACGCCGAAAGATTGGCGATCTCGACGCTGGGAACCTCATCGGCCGGTTCGAATCCGAAGACCTTACCGAGGAAATAGAGCGAAACGTCCTGGCTATGGCGGATCGTCTCCGACTTGCGGAATCCGTGTTGTTCGCCTTCGTAGAGCACCATCGCGACCGGCAGTCCCTTGGCCGCGACGGCGTCGTACATCATCCGCGCCTGGTTGGGGGGAACGATCTTGTCTTCCAATCCTTGCAGGATCAGCATCGGAGCCGAAATGTTATCGACATGGTTGATTGCCGATCGTTCCTTGTAGCGATCGATCGCTTCCGGATATGGGCCGATGAGTCCGTCGAGATAGCGCGATTCGAATTTGTGTGTGTCGGCGGTCATCGCTTCGAGATCGCCGATTCCATAGAAGCTGATTCCCGCCTTGAAGAAGTCGCGGAATGCGAGGGCCGACAGCGTCGTATAGCCGCTGGCGCTCCAACCCATGATGATGACCCGGTCGGGATCGACCAGACCTTCCGCGATGAGATGTTTGGCGCCATTGACGCAATCGTCGATATCGACGATACCCCACTGGCCATCGAGCCGCTTGCGGTATTCCCGGCCATAGTTGGTGCTGCCGCCATAGTCGACATCCAGCACCGCGAACCCGCGGCTCGTCCAGTACTGGATTTGCAAGCGTAGGGCTGTACCGGTCGATGCGGTCGGCCCGCCGTGGCTTTGCACGATCAGCGGCGGCAATTCGCCCTCGGGCGCGACATAGTCCTTGTTTTGCGGTGGATAGTAGAAGCCATGCGCGATCTTGCCGCCCGTCGTTGGGAAGTCGATCATGCCGGGCACGGATAGATAGCCGCGATCGGGTTCGCTCGCCGAGGTCGAGCGCAGCTTGGTGAGCTTCCCGCTTTCGAGATCGAACCGGACCAGCGCGGTGGCTTCCACCGGGGAACCGGCCGTGAAGGCGGCGATGCCGTCGTGTACTATCAGATCCCCGATGGCCGTGGATGGCAGCTCGATCGGCGTTTCCGCACCGGTCGCCACATCGATGATGGAAAGCCCCCATTTTCCACCGGCAAACGAGGTCGCCAGAATGCGCTGGGCGTCGATGAACCCGAAGGTCGAAATGGAGAAAACCCATAGCGGGCGGCCATATTCGTTCGGCTTTTCGAGAACGATCGCGGGACCGTCCGGGGTGTTGCGATAGATATTCCAGAAACCGGTGCGGTCGGACGCGAAATAGAGTGTTCCGTCGGGCGACCAGATCGGCTGGAAGATCGATTCGGTTTTGCTTCCGGCGACCAGGCGCTGGTTGCCGATCGATCCATCGGCGTCGAGATCGCCGAGCCAGAGCTCGGCGCCATCCCAGGGCATGTTGGGATGGTCCCAACTCAACCAGCAGAGTTGCGTGCCATCGGGACTGACCCGCGGGGTGGCATAGAAATCATGACCGCCCGCCAGGACCTCGCAGTGCATCGAGCCATCGAGCGGAATCGAGCCGATGGCGTTGACCGCTTCGGATGCGCCCGTGGTGTGGTCCTCGCGCACGCAGATGAGCCGATCGTGGGTTCGATCGTAGGTGAAATCCGCATGGCGGATATCGGCATCCGGGGTGAGGGGCGTCGTCGAACCAGCGGCATCCAACCGGTAGACACGCTGGTCGGCATCGTTTTGGAAATAGATGGTTCCATCGATGACGGTGAAGGCGGCTCCGCCGTATTCGTGCACGCGGGTGCGTGCACTCCAGGGAGCGGGGAGCAGTTCCCGAACCGAGCCATCGGGCATCGAGCGTTCGATCGCATAACGGCCCTTTTCGTTCGGATGGAGTTCCGACCAATAGATATCCTGGCCGTCCAGGACGACATCCTCGATCCGGATCGTCGAGGCGGTCATCGACTCCGATGTGATCGGCGATTTCCAGGAGCCGTAGGGAGCTGTCTGGGGCATGGATGCGATACCTCCTCTATACATGCGCCGTTCAGATGGTGCATTCATAGCATGGACGAGGCATGGACGAGCACCGGAGGGGATGGGAGCGACCGCTCGGGTTCGAGAACGCGCTGCCACGAAACATGTTGTCGTACGCGACCACATGGACGGACCGGCGGTATGCCCGCCAGGAGGGAACGCCGGTGGACGCTTTTCGACTGCTACAATCCGGGGCTGCGGACCCGATTCCCGTCCGTCGTTCTGGAGTCATTGCCATGCCGAGTTCTCGATCGTCCGTTTCCGCTCGCGCCCTGCCGGTGCATGGACTCGCCAGCATCCCATTGCAGTCGTTCGGGACTGAGTTCAGCGCCGGGCCATGGACGCTGACGTTTTCGCAGTTGGTCCGGGGCGCGGATGCCGCGGCCCAGATCGCGGCCGCCAGCGACCAGAACGCGCCGCCGCCAGATGGTATCGACTATCTCGTTTTTCAGGTGGATGCGACCAACGCCGGCGAGGAACCGACCTGGATCGACTTCGATGATTTCGCGGTGATCGGCGCATCCGGCATCGTGCATCGTTCATTGGAGCTCGTACCGCCCGAGCCGCTGCTGCGGGCGATGGTCGAACCGGGCGGATCGACCTCCGGCTGGGTCGCCGGCGCGATCGAAGTCGATGAACCCGCTCCGGTCGTGCTTTTCGATCCACGGATTCTGTCAGGGTTGTGGGCCGATCAGGTGGTGGCGACGACCGAGGGTGGCTCCTTTCCCAGCACTGGCGTCCAACCTCAGGCCGTCAATGACATCGGCATCGACCCCAAGGCGCCCGCTCGAACGGGAGACACGATCGTGACCGAGGACTGGGTGCTCGAATTGCAGCAAGCGGTTTTCGGGCAGGATGTCTACGATCGCACCGACTTCCGCACCCAGGCGGTGGGCGATTCGGATCCGGCATTCATTCCATACTGGGCGGCGATCGAGGTGCGGATCGCGAACAATCGCGAGGGGTCGCTGGTGTCCCATTTCCCGGCAACCGCCTTTGCGCTGGCCTATTCCGATGGCAGCGCGGCGCCGGATGTGTCTCGATTGACACCGCCATTGCCGGATGTGGCGGGCGACTATCTGCCGGGCGCGAGCTTCACGGGTTGGGCTGCTTTCGAACGACCGGCGGACTACGATGGCACGCTGGTGCGATTCCAGCCATTCCGCACCGATGCGGATGTGCGCTATCTCACCTGGGGGGATGGGTCGGCTCCCGCCAACAGCGGGGCTACCGAGGCAGCCGAGGACGGTACACCAACGGCCGCCGCCGAACATTTCGACAATGGAACCATCGTTTCCACGAACGAGACAGATGTGAATATGCGGGCGGATGCGTCCATCTCGGCCGAAATCGTGGAGACGCTCGCATTGGGAACGACGCTGACGGTGACCGGCGACCCGGTCGATGCGGATGGCTACACTTGGTATCCCGTGCAGGACGAGAGCACGGGCAACAGCGGATTCGTCGCGTCGAATTTTCTGCGGGCAGCCGCCTGATCGGTCCTCGTCCGTTGTCCGGAGCTCGGATACCGGATGCCCGGCCCACCGGAGGTTCCATCGCAGGAAAGGCCACCTATGTCCTGGCAGCGTTCGATCCTGATCGCGGCCATTCTGCTCTTCACGGCCGTATATTACGGTTTGGCGTTCGTGGCGTTGCGCGATCTGAAACATCGTCGACTGGTGCGCGGGCAGAACAAGACCGCCTGGGCGCTGGCAATCCTGTGCCTGCCGATCCTGGGGGCTACGCTTTATGGATTCCTGGGTGCGACGGACTCGTCCGGCCGTTCCTTGCGCGCTCCGGAACCGGAATTCACCCCCTTCGACCATCTTTTCGAGGATGAGGAGTTCTGGAAAGACCGCAGACGATGACCACCGCGCTCTATCGATCGCCCGAATTCGCCAAGCATGACGAGCCATCTCATGTCGAAAACCAGCGCCGCCTGGCGGCAGTCGATGCCGCTTTGGAAGCGAGCGGGTTGTTGCAGGAACGAACGGCTCCCGTCTTTCCGCGAGCAACGGTCGAGCAATTGGCGCGCGTCCACGAACCGGGGTATATCGCGGCGCTCGAACGGGCGTCGGATCGGGGCGGGGGCTGGATCGACAGCGATACCTATGTCGGTCCCGATTCGTTCGACGTGGCGAGGCTGGCCGCCGGAGCCGCGGTGGCGGCGGTCGATGCGGCGCTGGATGGCGAATCGAAGCGCGGCTTCGTGCTGGCCAGACCGCCGGGACATCATGCCCGGCCGGCGACCGGGATGGGGTTCTGTCTTTTCGACACCATCGCCGTGGGCGCGGCGCGGGCGCTGGATCGAGGAATCGAGCGGATCGCCATCGTGGACTGGGATGTACATCATGGCAATGGCACCCAGGAGATCTTCTACGACACCGACCAGGTCTTTTTCTGCTCCATACACCAGTGGCCGCTCTATCCCGGCACCGGGGCCGCGAGCGAAACAGGCCGTGACGCCGGAGGGGGATTCACCCTGAATGTGCCGCTGGCCGCCGGAGCCGGCAACGAGCGGTATTCGACGGTGTTCGATGACGCGCTTCTGCCGCGGCTGCGCGTCTACGAGCCAGAGCTCGTGCTGGTGTCCGCGGGATACGACTGTCACCGGGACGATCCTTTGGGTGGTATGCGGGTCGACGAGGATGGATTCGAGGCGATGACCCGGCGGCTGGTCGATCTGGCGGAAACGTTTGCGGATGGCCGGATCGTTCTGGTGCTGGAAGGCGGCTACGATCCCCCGGCGCTGGCGCGGAGTGTGGTCCGTACGATCGATGTGCTCGACGGGGCGGTATAGTGTGCGCCATGGATGTTGTTTTCGATAGCCCTTCCGAGTGCGACCCAGATGACTGATTATGGATCCATGCCGCCGCGAGGCGGAATGTCGCCATACCGGCAGGAAGACGAGCGGAAGCGCGAGCTTGCCCGGCTCGGCGCCCTGCAAAACCAGATCGACGAGCTGCGCACGGCGCTGCGCGAGCTGGCCAGCCGCCAGGTGCGCCTCGAAGAAGGCGTCAAGCAGATGGAGGGCGGCACCGCCGAAAACCGAATCCTGATCGAGCAATCGCGTCAGGAGAGTCAGATTTCGGCCCGGGCGCGGGCGGTCGATGAGAATCGAACCCGCCAGCAGATTGCCGATATGGACCAGCGCCTGGAAGATGCGGTGCGGCCGATACGGTCGCTGCAAGCGCATGTCAGCGAAATGCTGGAAGCCTCTCGTCGCAAGACGGACGATTCCAGCACCTATAACCGCCGCTTCGAAGAGATCCGGGCGGCGCTCGAACATCAACAGGCGGTGGGTGATCGCAATACGATCTCCGCTCATCAACTCCGGGAGACGATCGAGAGCTCCCGGGGCGAGCTCGATCTGGTGCGTCGCGACATCATGCGCAACGAGGACGCGGTCAAGATCGTCGATCAGGAGATGCGGCGGCGCATCGCGGAAGTCGCCCAGGCCGGGGAGGGATTCACCGCCCGGCTGGACGATATTCGAGCCGATGTCACCCACAGTCTCGAATTGATCGGGGATCTCCAGCGCGCCAGTGCCAGTGTCGAACCGAATTTCGAAGAGCTGCGCAAGGTCGATCTGGATCTCCGGAACGAAGCTGTTCGAATCAACCAGCAGGCGATGGAGCGGCACGAGTCGATCGTGGACCGGCTGGACGATTTGCGCCAATCGACCGATGCCCAATTCGCCGAGGTGCGAACATCCCAGGATCAGCGATTCGAGCGCCTGGGCGAACGGATCGACGAGATCAACGAGCAATATCGCGAGCTGGGTGTGCGGATCGCGGCGTTCGTGCATCAGCTCGACGAGCTGCGGTTGGTGGACGAGTCGTTGCGGCGCGATCTCTGGCAATTGCACGAGCAACGGGTGCGCCTGCGGTTGGAACAGGCCCAGCAGGAGCTCGATCAATTGAGCGGTACTCGGCGCGATTCCGAAGACGCGGCGCGGCGACCGGTGGTGGCGCTTCCCCGTCCGGCCGATCGCTAGCCGGTCGACTGTTTTCACCCGCGACACCGGATGAACCGGAAACGAGGAGCAGACGTGCATCGCCGGCACCGAAGTCCACTTGCGATCCGGCGGTTGGCGTATGCGCTGATGGCGCTCGCCGCGCTGGTGGGCGGGTTGAGCGGCGCCGATGCTTCCCCGGTTGGGATGATCGCCGCGCTCGGGCTGGCGGTTGCCGCGACTGCGGTCTACACGCGCGCCAATGACATCCTGCTCGATTTCGATTTCCGGGGAGTCCGGCGGCAAGCAATCATCTTCTGCGTGGCCGGAATCGCCACGGCGTTGCTCGGATGCATGGCGGCGTCGTGGTTGGTGGATGACCGGGGCGCAATTGCCATCCGGACGATTGGGTATGCCGCGATAGGTGGAGGGATTGCCGCCGGTCTGGCGGGTCTGGTGACGGTGCTCTGGTCGTTTGCTGGCACCTATGCGGGCGAGCAGATCGAAAAGCGGAGCCAGGAGGAGTGGTAGCGGCGGAGGGGTCCGGGGTCCGGGGACCGGAGGCCGGAGAGGGTTGGGGCTTCTTCGACTCGACTTCGGTCTCCGGACGGCGTTGGCTCGCTGGCGACCGACTCTGTCTGGGCGTGCTGACGGCGATCCTGCTCGTTTGCTGCTGGCGGGTGCTGGCCGGTGGTACGACCATTGGACAGGATGCGGCCACCCAGTTCTACCCCTGGTATTCGTATCTCGGTGAGCGGCTGCGGGAGTTCGGTATTCCGTCCTGGAATCCATCCCAGTTCTCTGGAGCGCCGTTCGCGGCCGATCCGCAATCCGGTTGGTCGTATCTGCCGGCGATGGCGTTCTTCACCGCATTTCCCCTGGCGATCGCGGTGCCGTCGTTCATCGTGTTTCACCTGGCGCTGGCCGGATACGGCATCTATGCGCTGGCGCGGGTGCTGACGATTCCGCCGCTGGGCGCGTTGGCGGCGGGAGCGGCCTATATGCTCTCCGGTCCGATCTTCAGCCGCTCGGTCTGCTGTCCGGCGCAGGTGCAGGTGGGTGCCTGGGTGCCGTTGCTGTTGTTGGGAGTCGAATTGGCCGTGCGGCAACCGATCCTGCGCCGGCGCATTCCCGGAATCGTATTGGCGGCGCTGGCGATGAGCCAGATTCTGGCGTCGTGGCTGGGACAGGGGTCGTATTACGCGCTCATGCTCACCGGCGCCTATCTGGCCTGGCGTTGCCTGGTGCAACCGGCGCGGGCGGATGTGCGCTGGCGAGAGCGGTTCTACGATTTCTTTTCGACCTCATTCATCTTCGGCGCGTTGGCTGCCGGCTACAACGCGATGGGGCTGTTGCCGCGCCTGGAATACAACCAGCTTTCCAATGTGGCGGGCGGGAGCTATAGCGGGTTGGGGAGCTCTGCTTCGGTGACCGGCGGTTGGCAAGCCGGACACACGGTGTTCGAGCATGTCACCCGCAATGCCTACTATCCCGGGGGGATCGTCATCACTCTGGCGGTCATCGCGGTGGTGCTGGCACGCGGGCGTCATTGCACCGTCTTCTTTTCGCTGGTGGTCGTCCTCGGCTTCGTGCTCTCATCGAGCCGGCGCACGCCATTGCACGACGTCCTCTTCGCGGTCCTGCCGATGTTCGAAGAGCTCCATTCCCACTGGCCGCAACGCATCGCGCTGGTTTCGTTTCCCGCGGTGGCGCTGCTGGCCGGAGCGGCGGTTGGGGCGTTGCCAGGGTGGCGTGGCCGTTTGCGGGACGTGCTGCTGCTGGCGGTGTTTCCAATAGGTATAACGGTCGTTTTCATATTCGGATTGCGCCGCGCGGGTGATGGCTTGCCGCTCGTGGTCGTACTCAGTGTGGCGATCGTAGTCATCGCGCTGGCCATGACCGGATGGCGCCGGTTGGAACGCATCTGGCCGGTCATGCCCGCCGCGGTGACCGCGCTGCTGGTCGCCGATCTGCTGATTGCCAATGGCCAGATGCTGGCGCATGGGGACTATGGCGGTTTCCACAAGTTCGATGTCGCCAGCTATTTCGCCATCACCCCCGGCGCCGAGTTCATCCGCGATCGAACCGGCGATGCGGCAGGCCGCTATTTCGGATTCGATCCCATGCTGCGGCATTCGGAAACCGATCGTCCGGCGCTCTATCGATTTCAGTTTCCCAGTGAAGAAGCGCGGCAGCTGGCGGTCAACAATCGCGCGACCGTGTACCGGATCGAGGATGTGCAGGGATACAACCCGGTCCAGCTTCAGGCCTACGTGGATTTCATGCACGACATCAATGGTGGCGCACAGGAATATCACGATGCCAACATCTATCCGAACGGGCTCGATTCGGCGTTGCTCGATCTGCTGAATGCGCGGTACATCATCGTGCCCGCGATGGTTCCCGAGGGGCGGCCGGATTTGCAAAAGGCGGTCGACCGGTTTCCGACGGTCTATCAGGATGCCGATGTGCGGGTGCTGGAACGAACCAGTGCGGCACCGAAAGCCTGGATCGTGCATGAAGCCCGGAGCGCACAGGCGCCGGTCGCGCGTCAACTGGTGGCGAGTGGCGAGATCGATCCGTACCGGGTGGCGCTCATCGACCGCGCGAGCGACCTCGACGGTCCAGCAATGCCCTCTACCGGCGATAGTGTCGAGGTGATCGAATCGGAGCCGGAGATCATGCGTTATGCGGTGTCGTCCGCCGCACCCGGGATGCTGGTCACAAGCGAAATCGCATATCCGGCATGGGCCGCCTATGTGGACGGAAAACGAGTCGAGATCGCGACCGCCTTCGGTCTGCTGCGCGCGGTGGAAATTCCGGCCGGAAAACACGAGGTGGAATTTCGATTCGAATCGCCAAGCGAGGTGTGGGGTATGGCGGTTACCATCGCCACATTAGTGGCGAGCGGTGCCTTACTGGCATGGTCGAAGCTGGAGCGGAAACGATAGCGGTTTTGCGCCAAATCGTCTTTATGACCGGTCGAACGGCCGGAATGTATACAAGGCCGCTTGACACTGCAGACACGGTCTGCTAGTTTCACACCTATCCCACTACCGGGACGCTCGAAAACGTCTCACATCGTTGATGTAGCGATGTCATGCGGTGGGCAGATGCGGGGCCGGAATGGCTACCGGCGCCGTGTCGAGCAATGAGGAAACCGTGGCTGGAATTTCTCATTGCGCGTTCGATCAGAGCGCGTTTGGCGCTGCACCTCAGAGGAGGTCGACAACAGGTTTTCCAAATCCCGGCACCTGCGGGCCGATCAGGGGGCTGCCTGATCGGGGGTTTCACTGGAGGGAAGTCATTTGGCTGGCATAACCAAACGAGTTTCGCTGGCACTCGTTGTCGCACTGCTCGGGGCCATGGGCGCCTCGATGCTCATTCCGACCGCAGCTCTTGCGGACACCAACCTGGTCATCGGCCAACAGGCTGTCATTTCCTACGCCAATGGCGATCAGGTTCGATTACGACAAACACCCGATTACGAAGGCACCCTCATCGCCATGTACGATGAAGGGCAGATGGTCCTGGTGCTCGATGGGCCATCGACCGACGATGCCGGCAACTACTGGTATCAGGTTGCGATCGGTGACTACACCGGTTATATCGTGGCCGATTTCCTGGCACTCGATAACGGAATTCCGCTGGAGGCCATTGCAGAGGCCACCGAGGAGCCGGTCATCGACGAAGCGCCAGTCGATGTGCCGATCGCGGATGTTCCCGAGGTGACCGACCCGGTGGCGGTCGTTCCCGATCCGCCGCTGGCCGGTGAGGTCATCGCGTTCGGCTGGATCAGCAATACCAATGGCGACGGCGTGCGCTGCCGCGCCGCGGCCGATGCGAATGCGCCGGTCATCACAATCCTGCCGGAAGGCGCGCAGGTCGAAGTGACCGGTCCGGTCATCGATATCTGGCAGCCGATCAACTGTATGGGCGGTGGCGGTTTCGTCGCGGCCGAGTTCGTGAGCACCACGGCTCCCGGTTCGGCTCCGGTGCAAGCTCCGGCGACCGAAGATACGCCGGTGGCCTCCGAAAATCCGGCGGTGGGCGAGACACCAGCCGCGAGTGAGACTCCCACGGCATCGGAGACGCCGGTCGCCTCAGAAACGCCGGTTGCGTCCGAAACGCCGGTCGCTGAAATTCCGGAGGATACCGACGAGCCGCTGGTCGATGCTCCTGGACAGACGCAGGACGATGATGTTGTCGTGCTCGACGGGGATCTGGTTTCCGGGGTCGCGGTGGTGGCTGGAACGAACGGCGATGGCGTTCGCTGCCGCATGCGAGCCAGCTCGACCTCCAACACCCTCACGGTGCTGGCCGAAGGAACCACCGTGCAGTTGACCGGGGTGCCGGAGGGCGTCTGGCAACCGGTGTTCTGCAACGGCGTTGCTGGTTTCGTGAGCAACCTCTATCTCGGCTCGGCGAGCGGTTCCGATTCCGCTGGTTCCGATGCCGCTGGTGAGATGACCACGCTTGCGGTGGGCGCATCGGTTTCCGCCGCCGCGCTGACCGGGAGCGCCGTGGTGACCGGCACCGATGGCGATGGCGTTCGCTGCCGCAGCGCCGCGTCGACCAATGGTTCCATCATCACGGTTCTCGGAGAGGGCGCCAGCGTCTCCCTGCGCGGTCTGGTTTCGGGCGACTGGCAACCGGTCGTCTGCGCTGGCGCGAATGGCTGGGTCTTTGCCACCTATCTGGGCAATGGCGGTACGTCCACTAGCGAAAGCAGCGCTTCCGGCAGCAATGTTGGGGCGACGGCCGCGGTCACCGGCTCGGCGACGGTCAACAGCGCTCCAGGCGGTTTGAATTGCCGCACATACGGCAGCCTGAACGCCACGGTCATCACGGTGCTGAGCCACGGTTCGAGCGTGTCGCTGCGCGGTTCGGCCAGCAATGGCTGGCAACCGGTTTCCTGTGGTGGCCAAGCCGGGTTCGTTTCGGCGCAATATCTGAGCTATGGCGGTAGCAGCAACGGTTCGACCTCGGGTGGCAGCACTTCCGGGAGCAGCACCTCCGGCGGCGCGTATACGTCGGGCGCGACGCTGGTCGTCACCGGCACCGGCGGCGGCGGGGTTCGTCTCCGGGCCAGCGCGGGGTACGACGGTGGGATTCTGGCCGTCGCTCCGGAAGGCGCATCGGTGACGGCTCGCAACGGCAGCTCCGGCTCCTGGATTGCGGTGACCTACAACGGCACCAACGGCTACATCTACGGCGACTATCTGTCCAAGAACGGTTCGATCAGCGGTGGCAATACCTCCGGCGGCAGCACGTCTGGCGGGTCGACCTCCGGTATAGGCAATGGTGACCATGCGGCCACCACCGATGCGCTCAATCTTCGCTATTCGGCCAGCTTCAGCGCCGGGGTGGCGGCGGTCGCGCCGTCGGGTACGGTGATCCTGGTGACCGGCGCCATATCGAATGGCTTCTATCCGGTCGACTGGGACGGGCTCAAGGGCTACATGTCGGGGCAGTACCTGTCCAAGACATCGGCAGCGCTTTCGAAGCGAGGCGGTTCCGCCAGCAATCCGGGCAGCACCAACGGCGGCTCGCCGGGCGGTTCCAGCAGCGGTGGCGCGACCGGCAATGCCATCGTCGACTATGCCATGCGCTATCTCGGCTACCCCTACGTCTGGGCGACGCATGGTCCGTCCAGTTTCGACTGCTCGGGTTTCACCTACTGGGTCACGCTGAATGTCCTGGGACGTGATATCGGCGCGGGATTGTGGACCCAGGTGTCGGCCGGGGCCGCGGTGTCCCGCGGCAACCTGCAGCCGGGCGATCTGGTCTTCTTCCAGAATACGTACGAAGCGGGGCTTTCCCACGTCGGTATCTATATCGGGAACGACCAGTTCATCCACGCGGAGAACCAAAACACCGGTGTGCGCATCAGCGATCTGAACTCCCAGTACTACTCCAGTCGGTGGTATGGAGCCACGCGCCTCGCGTAGGACCACGGGACGAACGGGATATCCCGAATCATCTGCAACGAGGACCGGCGATCGCCGGTCCTCGTTTTCATATTCAGATACGGAATCTGCTCGAACCCTTGGGTATGGGCTGGTGCTCCGAGCGTTCCCAGCCTCGAACGGCTGGGCTACAGCGGCTACGAAACGGCCTGGCTGCAGCCTCGACGCTCCGTGACCTCGGGGGACTCGCTGCGGCGAGGAGATCCTTCGACTGCGCTCAGGATGACGGGGGTGGCGTCAGGATGACGGGGTTGGCATCAGGATGACGGGGTTGGCGTCAGGATGACGGGGGGTTGGCGTCAGGATGACGGGGGGTTGGCGTCAGGATGACGGGGGTGGGGAACGGGCACGTCTTGGAAGAATCGTGCTCGTACGG
>JBIQLF010000024.1:16032-33808 GCA_044464585.1 Thermomicrobia bacterium | reverse complement strand
CCGAATCCGGGCGTGCGCGGTCGGCTCCTGGATGGGTATCCTCCCGATGGACGAGCCCGCTCCGTAGCCGGGCGTCTTCGAATGCCGGGAGGCGGATCGCAATGCTGGAAGCCAAAGAAATCGAGCTGGAGCGCGGGGTTCGCGCGGTCGCGCTGGAAAACGACCACGTTCGGATAACGATCCTGCCGGACAAGGGCGCCGACATCTATCAATGGATCCACAAGGGCCGCGGGATCGACGTACTCTGGAAGAGTCCCTGGGGGTTACGCCGTCCCGGCGCGGGGATTCCCTCATCCTTCGATTCGGCCGTCACCTGGATCGAATGGTATCCCGGCGGCTGGCAGGTGCTCTTTCCGAACGGCGGCAATGCCTGTGACTACAAAGGCGTCGAACTGAGCTTTCATGGAGAAGCGTCGGCCATCGCCTGGGATGTCGCCGAGCTGGGCGTGAATGGCCGGGAAGCGGGCGTCCGTCTCGATACTCGCCTCGCGCGCAGCCCCTTTTCGATTTCGCGGGAGATGATCCTGCCGCGCGATTCGCGCTCGTTCCTCCTGCGCGAAACGATTCGCAATGATGGCGGTGAACCGATGGATTACATGTGGGGGCATCATCCCGCCTATGGCGCGCCATTTCTGAGCGACGCCTGCGTGATCGACACCAATGCCCGGACCATCATCGCCGATCCCAATAGCGACCCTCCCGGAAGCGTCATGGAACGCGGCACGCAATTCGAATGGCCCCGGGTGGACGCGGAGGACATCACAACCGATCTGAGTCGGGTGCCCGGCGAGGACGCCAGCCGCGCCTCGATGGGATATCTGGATGAATTCGACGAGATCGCCTGGTACGGTATCACCAATTCCCATTTCGGAATCGGCGCCGGTCTTGCGTGGCGGAAGGATGATTTCCCCCACGCCTGGTTCTGGCAAGAGCTGCATGGCTCGCCCGGTTTCCCATGGTACCAGGGTGTCTATGTCATGGCCATCGAACCCAATACCACCTGGCCGGGACAGGGGCTCGTGAACGCCATCGAGCAAGGCGGCCGGCACCGCACGCTGCAACCCGGTGAATCGCGGACAGCCGAGATTCGTGCGGTGCTCTACGATGGAAAAGGACGCATCTCCGGTATCGACATGGAAGGAAATGTGCAGCGATGAGAAGTTTCGCGGGCGTCTGGGATGTGACGAGCGGACTCCCCTCCGACCCGGTTCGGGATTTGTCCGAATTCACCTCGCTGGCCGATGGGCTGGATCATCCGGAGGGGGTCGCCGTTGGACCGGATGGCACCCTCTATGCAGGGGGTGAAGCGGGTCAGATTTACAAGATCGATCCCGGCGGGACTTTCCAGCAGATTGCCTCGGTCGACGGGTTTGCGCTCGGTCTGACGCTCGATGGGGATAACAACATCTACGTCTGCGAAACGACCGGCAAGACGGTCAAGCGGGTCACTCCGAGCGGTGAGGTCTCCGTCTATACCACCGGTCTGCCCGATAGCCCGCTCGTCACGCCCAACTATTCTGTTTTCGACGCCGCTGGCAATCTCTATGTGACGGATTCCGGTCATTGGAATGGCAAGGACGGTCGCATCCTGGTGGTCCGTCCGAATGGCGAAACCGAGCTCTTCACCGATCAGATTCCAGCGTTTCCGAACGGCGCCTGCATGGGACCGGATGACACGTGGCTCTACGTGGTCGCATCCGAGTTGCCCGGCATCGTGCGGGTCAAGATCGAAGACGATGGGTCGGCCGGTGCGGTCGAAACCGTGGTCGATCTACCGAGAAATGTGCCGGATGGGGTCGCCTTCAATCGGGATGGCGCACTTTTCATCGCCTGCTACTCGCCCAGCGTGATCTATCAGCTTCGCAAGGACGGCACCCTCGATGTGCTCGGCTACGACTGGCAGAACACCCAGCTCGCCGCTCCCACGAACATCGCGTTCACCGGTCCCGACCATACGACTATGGTCATCGGCAGTCTCTCCCGCTGGCATTTGACGAAGATCGTGATGGAAGTCCCCGGCTTGCCTCTGCATTATCCGTCGCTGACAAGCTAGCAAGCTCCCAGGCGCAACTCCACGAATCGAAAGCGGCGTGGCCCTTGGAGCCACGCCGCTTTGCATTCGCGAATAGCCATTCGGCTACACCGACCCGCTGAGGTGACCCCCCCGGGATTCGAACCCGGAACCAACGGATTAAAAGTCCGGTGCTCTGCCGTTGAGCTAGAGGGTCGTGCGCCGCGTCCAGCGCGTGCTGATGCTACCGCGAACCATACGATCCGCGCCAGCATCGCTGCGATTTCGAGATGTCAGCCCGTTCGTTTCTTGCGACCAGTCGACAGCGCGAGCGCGCCCCCGGCCGACAGCGCGGCCATTCCCAGCAACAGCATCAAGAGCTGGCTGGATATTCCATTCGCGCCTTCACCGGTCGATGGGAGGGTGGAAACACTCGCCAGCGGGTTCGAAACCAGGTTGCGCGTGTGGTAATCGGGATTCTGCATCGGAGATCCACCACCCCAGCTCCCGCCGAACGAACCCGAATCACCCGACCCGGTGCCGTCCTGCCCGCCAATCGACCCCGATCCAGGACCAGGATCGGCCGGCTCCTGAGGCGCAGTTGGGGCGTCACACCCGAACACCGCGATGTCGACCGTGTCACCAGCGGCAATATCGAATCCATTGCGCGCATCCGCGCCATTGGCAAAGAGCGCGCACCCGCCGGACGCGCGTAGTGAATAACGACCCGGCATCAGGCTGCTAAACGAAAGCGCACCACTGCTGCCAGTCGCCGCCGCGGAAACGACGTCGCCATCGGCATCGAGCAACGTCACCTGGATCCCTTCGGCCGCCCGGCCGCATTTCTTGGTCCAGTTCCCCCAGGAATCCGGGTTCACCGACGAACTGACCGCACTATTGCACCAATAGACGCTGGCCGAAACCACACCGGTCAGAATGGTGCTATTGATCGTCGCGGTGACTGAACTTCCCTCATCGACTTGGACAGCAGCAGACACACCGGTCGGTCCATCGGTCACGACATAGCCGCCGGCAGCGACATCGATCGAAGTCGAACCATCCTCACCGAGATCTATCACCAATGGCGCCGGCGGCGGAGGGTCGTCGGCTCCAACCACCGCGGAGACGCTCACGCTCTTGCCACTCGGCAAACACGAATCGTTATTCGGACCGCCATCGATCGTAATCGTGGTGCCCTCGGACCCCTCCGCGCAATCGAAACGCTGGATCGTCAAGGTGCCCTTCGGGCCCGGCACATAATCGACGACCAGAACGATGGTGGTTGCTCCGGCCTGCACGTCGAGCTCGGCCGAGCCGTTCGCATTGGCAATCGTGTAGGAGCCGATCGGAAGCGTCCCGATCCAGTTGCCATCCCCATCGGTACCGGCGGAATAGGAACCACCCGGTCCGGTAAGGGTCAAGGTCGTTCCACCATGCGGTTCGCAGCCCAAACCGGCGGCCTGCACTGCCAGCGGACCGACGACGATGAACTGGGTGCGCGCCTCCCCGGAAGTGGGACATTGACCGTTGGAGATCTGCACCCTCCCGGCGGTTTCCACGGCAATATTGATGATGGTGGCGCTGGCGCCGGCCACGGCAGTCACCGAGGAGACGCCATCGCCGTTGGGAACATAGCCCGCCGGAAGGGTGGATTGCACTTCCGAGAATACGACCTGGCTGCCATCCGGAGCGTCGACCTCCACCGCGCCGGTGGGATCGGTCGTCTGAACGCCGAGCGAGGTCCCGTCCGCTGCGACCGCAACGTCGACCCCATTGGCAGGACCGCAGTCGGCGCTACCCGCCGGATCGCCACCGGCGTAATCTGCACTGCAGAGATAAACGATCACCGCAACCCCGACAGCAGCCGCGCTCACCGGTTCGTCCGGAGTTTCCGAGGCCGCGGGTGGAATCTCAGTTTCGGTCTCGGGAACGCCAGTCTCGCCGTCGTCTGGCGCTGGCGACCCCTCACCCGTCGCGACACCCGGCGCTTCGTCGGCACCGATATCTCCGCCCGAACCTGGGGAAGATGTGGCGGTGTCATCCCCTTCGCTGTCTGCTCCGCTCGAAGCAGGATCGTCGGCTGGCAAAGAGGCCCCGTCTTCGTCGCCAATGAGTGAAACAGTCTCACCACCGATCGAGACTTGATTGTCGATTTCGCTGGTAGCCGTTGCAGCCGGTGTTCCGATGCCCTCCTCCTGGGCCGAAGTGAATGCCACCGAACTCGCCACCAGAGCGAGCAACAGCAGGAGGGACGAAATCCAGCGCATCGGAGTCGTGCGGCTCATCATTGATACGATTTCCCGGCGCCCGAGTTTCTACTCAGAACCACCGTCGATTCGGACGCACACGCCCGAACGGTATACGAGTCGCCGAAGCAGAACCCGACGCGACCAGCGCACTGCGCGGGTCCGGTTTCCATGCTACCAGCGGAATACATTCGAAACAACCCCGTCACCGGCGCTCGCTCCTGCTCGACGCGCGAACCCGGACGCGAACCAGTTCGGTTCGTCGGAGATTCCGCCGCCGGAGCACGAGACCGATAGTGAAGAGAACGCCAGCGCCCAGCAGGAGCTCGATCAGAAGCACCATCGTGCGCCCCGAATCCGACGTGGCGCCGGTTGTCGGAAGCGCCTTGATCGAACGAATGACATCGTCGTCGGCTGGCTGATGATGGTCATCCGGCGCCGGCGTAACCGAGGGTTTCGGTCCAGGCGTGGGGGTCGAAGTCGGCGGGAGTATCCCGGCATCTCCAGAAACCGCGTCCCCGCCGTTGCCACCGCTGCCCGCCGCGCCGCCATCACCGCCAGTTGCGGGACCACCGATCGCGGAGCCGCCATTCCCTCCGGCGCCGTCGCCACCGAACGCCGGTGCACCAGCGGCATCGCCGCCATCCCCGGCTGTGGTATATCCACCGAAGACTGATTGGCCAGTCACCGAACCAGCGGTCGCATCGCCACCCTGGCCCGATCCACCGCTGCCGTCACCGCCCGCGGAATCGGCCTGACTGGCTCCGGTTCCGGCTGTTCCGCCGGTACCCGCGCCCCCAGCCTCACCGCCGGCGTGGACGTTCGCGACGGCGCTTCCACCCGCGACAGCGCCAACCTCGACCGAACCGCCGCTATTTCCACCGCCGTCGACCGAACCGCAATTCGCTGGACCGGCGTCGCCATCGTTTCCGCCATTGCTGGTTCCAGCATCGCTGGATGTAGGACCAACGACCTGTGATCCAGCCAGACAACCGAATGTCAACGTTACGATGGTCGAGCTGGTGACGGTCGAGCCCGAAAGATCGGTGCTGGAGCTGTTGGCCGTCCCCCCGGAGACATCGATATGCACCGATCCACCCGTGCCATCGCCAGCAACCGCGCTGCCACCCAGCTCGGCACTGCCGCCAGACCCCTGGCCACCCGATCCATCGCCCGCGACCGCGGATGCTCCCACGGTCGAGCCTCCGGCGGTCGAACCGCTGGCCTCACCACCGTTACCGGCCGCCCCCGATCCACCGACTCCTTCGGCTCCCGTGCCGTTTCCGGCATTCGAGGCGGCATCTCCGGTCGTGGCATCCGCGCCCGCGCCGCCCGTACCTCCGTTGCCACCCATTCCGCCAGAAGCCGGACCCGACGTCGCGGACGCACCGTCGCCACCAGCGACTCCGTGCTGCGCATCGCCATCGAGTGAACTGGCCACAGCGGTTGCGGACGCCTTCGCGCCGTCATGCCCCAAGGCTTCGCCCGATAGAGCATCACCGCCATCGCCGGCATTCCCGCCAGCTCCGCCGGAACCAGCCGTGGCATCGCCACTTTGGGCAATACCGCCAGATCCACCGGTTCCGGTTCCACCGGATCCAGCACCACCGCTCCCGGTTCCTCCGTTGCCGCCCCAGTTATGGCCACCGCCGGTGAACCCACCGGTCGTCGGACCGCCTTGAGCCGTTCCACCGGCGGCGTTGCCACCGGTTCCGGTTCCACCTGTAGAATCACCGGCCTGCGCCTGACCACCCGTGGCGCCGCCGCCGGCATTGCCATCGACGGTCACCGAGGCGGTCGCATTGCCGGAGGTGACTGCGTCGAGTGTTGCATCTCCGCCCGTGTTGTTTCCGCCCGTGGTCGAACCGCAACTCGCGCTGGACCCAGCGCCACCGCTTCCACCGTCTGCAGTGCTACCAGACGAGGCATCGCCGGCGTAGCCGCCAGGAGTCGCCCAACCGCCCATCGCCTGACAGCCCTCGGTCGAGCTGAAGGACGAGATCGTGGACGAACCAGCCAGTTCTACGAGAGCGGCAGCATCTTCATTCGAAATCAGATCGGCTTCGACGAGACCATCGACGACATCGGCCAACGTCAGATCGCCAGTTGTTACGGCGCCACCGGTTACATCGCCGGATGTCGCGGTCCCGCCAGAAACGACCACCGACACGTCCCCGGCGGTGGCATTGCCACCCCCGGCGGCTCCGCCATCGGCGGCCTCGCCACCAGTGCCGTTCCCCGCGGTCGCATTGCCACCGATAGCAGAGCCACCGAACGTGGAAAGACCGCCGGTGGTATCTCCAATCGCCTGCCCACCGCGACCGCCGGTCCCAGCGCCGCCGGTGCCGTCCGCGCCACCGCCGTTTCCGCCATTCGCCGCGGCATTCCCGCTCGCCGCGTCACCAGCCGTGCCGCCATCGCCGGCGACTCCGGCTTGGCCGCCGGTGGCATCTCCGGACGCCGCGGCTCCGCCCGTACCACCCGTGGCAGACGTGGAGGGATCGGCATGATGCACAGTGCTCGACGATGTTGCTCCACCGCCGTCGCCCCCGGTCGCGTCGCCGCTGACCGCATCGCCGCCATCACCCCCCTGGCCGCCCGCGCCGCCAGATCCACCCGTTGCGTTTCCAGAGGAAGCTGTGCCGCCCGCGCCGCCGGTTCCAGCGCCGCCAGCACCGGCCCCTCCGGAACCATCGCCTCCCCGGCCGCCGACATTGCCGCCGCCGGTCGTGCTTCCGCCAGTCGTCGCTCCTGTCGTCGCGGAACCGCCGGTGGCCGTTCCTCCCGCGGCGCTACCCGCGGTCGATGCCCCAGCAGAGGCCGAACCGCCGGTTGCGTTCCCACCGGTGCTTCCTTCGACATCCGTCGTCGCGGACGCCGCGCCCGCGGACACATCGCCATGCGTCGCCACGCCGGCCTGATTGCCACCGCTCGTGATCGAACCACAGACCGCGTCGCCACCAGAACCGCCGGGACCGCCGTTTGCCGAGCTGAGCCCGCTCGCGGTGGCGCCGCCACCGCCATTCCCGCCGGACCCGGCGAACGCATCGCAGCCTTCCGTCAGTGAAACAACATCGCCCTGGATAGCCGATCCGCCAGTTGCGTCCCCGCCGGTAACCTGAGATGTGGTGACATCGATGCGTACACTGCCGCCGGTTGCATCGCCGCCGCTCGCGCTTCCGCCGTTACCGGCCAGACCGGCCGTCGCGCTGCCGCCCGTGCCGTCGCCAGCCGCGGCGGTTCCGCCCATGGTCGCGCCACCTGTGGTTTCACCAAGAGCGTCACCTCCCACACCACCAGTGCCCGCGCCGCCATACCCGGAACCGCCCGTTCCATCTCCACCGAGCGCCGAAGCGTGACCGGTCGTGGCCGAACCTCCGAGTCCGCCAGCACCGCCGGCCGACCCAGGAGCGCCAGATGCATCGCCGGTCTGAGCGTCTCCGCCGTCGCCGCCAGCGGCAACCGCATTGGCAATGGCGTAGCTCCCGCTCGCGGACGAATTGGCGGACGCGTTTCCACCATGACCGCCAGTCGCATCGCCTGAGAAGGCATCGCCGCCCAGACCACCGGCTCCGCCAGCGCCACCAGCACCGGCACTCGCCGTTCCGGCCGTGGCCGTTCCACCATTGCCGCCGGTTCCCGCACCGCCAAAACCGGTTCCGCCGGTACCGTTACCACCATTACCACCCTGGTTATTGCCGCCGGTGGTGTTACCGCCCTGGGTAGCGCCCGAGGTGGCCGATCCGCCCGTGCCAGCACCGCCATCGGCATTGCCACCCGTCGAATCGCCGCCGCCGGCATCTCCACCGGTTGCATTTCCGCCGGTGCTGCCACCGACGTTCGTTACGCTGGTCGCGCTTCCAGCCGAGACGTCGCCATGAACAGCGCCCGCGCCATCGGAACCATTCTCACCGCCATCGGTCGATCCGCAACTGGCATCGCCGCCGTCGCCACCCGCGCCGCCGGTGGCAGCCGATAGCGCGCTGGCCGTACCGCCAGCGCCGCCGTTCCCGCCATGGCCAGCAACAGCCGTGCAGCCGTCGACGATCGCGATGACATCGCCGCCCTGGGCAGTACCAGAAGTCGCCATACCGCCAACAACATTCGGGGCCTCGATCTGTCCCGGTCCGATGGATGTCACCGCCGAACCGGCGTCTGCATTGCCCGCGGTGGCATCGCCACCGATTGCGCCATCGCTTGCCGTGGCCATTCCACCGGTTCCGGCGCCGCCGATCGCGGAACCGCCCAGCGTGGCGCCACCGAATGTCGAACCGATGGCATCGCCACCGTCGCCACCGATACCAGCGCCACCGGTTCCACGACCGCCCGCGCCCGTGCCGCCACCGGCATTCGCCGTCCCGGCGGTAGCATCGCCGCCGAGTCCGCCTGCGCCGCCGGTGCCACCATCACCGGGCGCAACCGCGCCACTGGTGGCCGATCCGCCGAATCCTCCGGAAGCGTCCGCGTTTGCTTGGCCGCCACTCGTCGCGTTCGCCGTGGCCGAAGCGTTGCCACCCGCGCCACCGGTGGCATCACCGGAAACGCCCGTGCCAGCCGCACCACCGGCGCCACCATCGCCGCCCGTACCGGCAGCAGCCTGGCCACCCTGGGCTACGCCACCCGAGCCACCGGTTCCGGTCCCACCGAGACCGAGTCCGCCGCTGCCATCGCCGCCATCGCCGCCGCGGTTGCCACCGCCCTCGGTGTCGCCTCCGGTCGTGCTCCCGCTGGTGGCATTGCCGCCAGCGCCGGCGCCGCCCGTCGCATTGCCACCACTCGAATTCCCGGCAGATGCGGACCCGCCCTGCGCGGAGCCACCGGTATTGCCACCGGCTGTAATGGAGGAAGACGCATTTCCACCAACCGTATCGCCATGCGTGGCATTGCCACCATGATTTGCTTCGTTATATGTCTCGCCGCACGAGGCCGAACCGCCGGAACCGCCCGCTCCGCCCGCAGCGGAGGACAAATTGCTCGCGGATCCGCCATTGCCGCCCCGGCCGCCAGAGCCCGCCTCGGCAAGACAACCGCCGGTCTGGGAGATGACATCGCCGCCGGATGCCGCCAGCGCGCCATTGTTGGTGGCGCCTCCACTGCGAACCCAATCGCCCTGTACAGTGGTCGTCGCGCTGCCGCCAGTACCAGCACCGCCCGTGGCATTGCCACCTTGGCCGCCGTTGCCGGCCATCCCGTCACCACCGGACCCGTCGCCGGCCGCCGCGTCGCCACCCAGCGTGTCACCGCCAATCGTGTCGCCGTGGGCATCCCCACCCGATCCAGCCGTAGCCGATCCGCCGGTGCCGCCGCCCGCGATAGCATCGCCGCCGGTCGCCAAGGCATCCCCGCCCTGAGCGTTGCCGCCATTCCCGCCGTCGCCACCGATTCCACCGGTCACCGGAACGGTCTCACCGGCGGTGGCGCCGCCGCCCTCGCCGGCAGCGGCATTCGCGTTGGCGCTGCTCTGTTTGCCAACCTTGGTCGCATGCTCGGTCTCCGAGCCATCGGAACCGGTCGAAATCTGGCCACCGATGACAATCGTGCCGATCCCATCAGCGCCCGCGTCTCCGCCGGCGCCCGCGGTGCCCGAGCCCGCGCTGGCCGAACCGCCAGCGCCAGGATTGGCGCCACCAGCGACGCCATAGCCGCCAGTCGCCTGGCCTGCCTGGCCGCCGGTATTGCCACCGCCGATCGTCGAGCCACCCGTGACATCGCCGCCCACCGCGGCGCCACCGGAGGCGACACCCCCTTGGGCGATACCGCCATTGGCGTCCCCGCCAAAGGCAGATCCACCGTGACCATCGCCGCCAGTATTCGAACCTGCCTGAATCGTGGAAAGCGCCGTGCCGGAACGGAACGAGCCAACCGTGGCATCACCGCCTGTTTGGACGGAGCCATTCACGAAACCGGAAGTCGCTCCACCGGCGGAGCCTCCCGCACCACCAGCGGCGGTGGAGAATCCCGACGCCGTGCCGCCGTACCCGCCGGCCCCGTCAGGAGCGCCAATGGCCGTCGAACCGTCCGTGTTTGCATTGACGGAGCCGCCCTGAGCGGCCGAGCCGGTCACCACGACAGAACCCGAGGAAGAAGCGCCGCCGGTCACATTGCCGCTGGCATTTCCCCCGATTCCGTCGCCGCCGACGGCATTGCCACCGGTCCCCCCATTGCCACCGCTGCTGTTTCCGCCAGTGGCGCCTCCACCGGTGGTGGAACCGCCCGTGGTATCACCACCGACCGTCGCACCCGAGCTTCCACCGGAATTACCGGCAGTGGCATCGCCGCCCGTCGCGTCGCTCCCAATGGCATCACCACCCGTGGCGTCGCCATTGCCGCCGGATCCCGATCCACCGGAACCGCCGGTTTGCTGTCGTTGGAGTGTGGAATGATCAGTCGCGTTCGGCGCTGCCAACGCCGGATTGGCGAAGAACAGCACACTGCACACCAGTAGCAGCGTGCCGAACACACGAAAAACGGCTCGCCCGCCTTCGAGGCGAATGCCGTTTCTGCAGCGTCTCGAAGCTCTCGCCAACTCCCGTCCTGACCTTCCGCGCCGAACCCAGGAGAATCCCTATTCTCTGGACCGGGCGCATTTTCGCTGGAAGAAGACAAAAGCTACCAGATGCGCGCACCATCTGGCTTCGAGTCCATCCGTCTTCCCGCGGTAGCTACCGTACATCGCCGCTTCCAGGCGACCATCCGTAATCGTTGTCGATTCTCGGCCGGCCGCTGCCAGTCGCCGGGGCCCGCTCCGCACAAGGCGGACCTCGAGATGAAGGTTCCCTCATCTCCGCACCAGCCCGGCACGACCGCGACGGGCCCGCCGGCAACCGGTGTGCGGATCCGAGAATGCCTTACTGGCATCTTATCGGCCACCCACCGGTATTGCAACAAGCATCGCAGAATTCTACGCATCTCAGCGCAGTTTTTCCGTCGATTGAGCGCAATCGATACAGACAGGCCGAACGTTCCTCATAAATGAGGTAGTGTTTCCGTTCGCTGGCTGAGCTGTGCGTTCCCGCGGCGCCGGTCGTGGATGCCCAATCATGAACTCGGGGCGGCGCCCGCTCCATCCACTCATTTCGGAGGATATCGAATATGCCAATCCGGCTGATAGGCCGCTTCGTACTGATCGCGCCATTGCTGATGCTTTCCCTGCTCGTTCCCTTGCGGTCGACCGGCGCCGTGCAGGAGTCCGGCCAGGGCGGCCCATTGATCGATGTCACGCTCGATACCGGGCACTACCCGGTAGCTCCGGCGTTCGTGCGATTGCTGCGCATCGTGCTCGAACCGGGAGCCAGCAGCCCGCTGCATACCCACCCGGGCCCCGAAATTGCGCTCGTCGAACGCGGAACCGTGACCGTTCAGGTGGGCGGCCCGGCGAATTTGGTCGTCGCCGGCGACGCATCCGGCCAGAGCACCCCCGTTTCTGGGGAGTTGGCACCCCTTCAATCGGATTTCGAGATGACGGCCGGCGATCAACTGACCTACCTCCCCCAAACGCCGATGACGTTTCGCAATGGCGGTTCGACAGCGGCTTCGATTCTGACCGTCGTGCTCCTTCCCGCGGGTCACCAGCATCCGCCAGGTGTCACGTATATCAATGGACAGCCCGAAGCGTCCGCATTCGATGGAGTCACTCCGCACATCCTGGGGGACGGCGTGGCTTCGGCCATGCCAGCCTCGGGGATCCGGGTGACCGTCGATGCATTGCGTCTCGACACCGGCGAATCGGTACCGGCGTCATCCAACCCGGTTCTGCTTTCGCTCGAACAGGGCTCCATGGATTTCGAGGTCACCGGCGGCAAGGTGCAGATTTCGCGCGGCGCAGCCCCCGGACCGCAACCCGATACCGCTCCTGGAACCGAGGCGCAGCTGGCGGCCAACGATGCCCTCTTCTTCCCCCTGGGAATGAAGGAAGCACCCCGCGCCAAAGACGATGGGCCCATCTCGTTCCTGCGACTGACAATCGCCCCCCAAAAACCGGGGAGCGAATCGACGCCGACCGCGGAGGGCGTGGGCGAAATCCAGATCACCGGCGCCGAATCCGGAAACGCGGGGGAACAGACACCGGTGGCCGGCACGCCGCAAGCGGAAGCCACGCGCGCTCCGGCGGCGCCAGCGTCGCCTTCTCCCACGAGGACGCCGGGTCCGCAGGAGGGAGACACCGTGACGGTGAACTCCGACGGCGTCAACCTGCGCGAATGCGCCAGTACCGAATGCGATGTGATCACCCAGCTCTTTGCCGGAGAAACCGTGACGATTACCGGCCCGTCTGAAGACGATGGCGAATATATCTGGTGGCCGGTCTCGGTCGATGAGGATCCCTCGATCACCGGCTATATCGCGCAGGACTTCTTCGATCTGCCTGGATCGGAGGGATAGATCGCCTTTTCCGGGGTGGTTGGCATTTTGCGCAACCACCCCGCCGCGCGATTCTGGTAGCATCCGGCGTGCCGCGCGACGCGGTTCGCGTTCCCGCATTTTTCGGAATCTGGCTGGGCGATCTCCCGATCCGCCCCAATTCGAGGTCGACCACGATGTTCAAACGACGATTGAGAACCTTCGCGCTGGCGGGCGCGCTCACGCTGGCGAGCGCTTTGCCGCTCATTCCAGCGATGGCAACCGTGCAATCCAGCTACGACACCGTCCGGATCGACAACGGCGGCGTTGCCACCCTGTACGAAGTGTCGATCGACTGGTCGCCGCTGGTGCTGAACCTGCCGGATGGCGGGGCGTGGGGTTTCTTCACCGCGCAGCTGCGCCTGCCGACCGAACCCGGGGCGAATCCGCTCCTGTCGAACCGCAAACTCTTCGCCACCCACTTCGATCCCGGGTCCGGTTCCTGGCAACCGGCCATTGCGCTCCCGGGCGAAGTCAGCTTCGGGCCGACCGGTGTCGTGGACAATGCGGGCACCGCTCATCTCGTGTACACGATTCGCGGTTCCCTCGATGCGACCTCGCTCTCGACCCTCGTCTACATGACCGTCGATGATTCCGGCGCCTGGAGTCAACCGGCCGTCATCGTGCCCAGCGAATCCGCCGGGCATCAGCTCAGCCCCGATCTGGCGATGGACAAGGACGGCGGTCTCCACCTCGCCTGGCAGGATCAGCGCGGCGTTTCCGATGAGCTGCGCGCGGCCGACCCCTCGAACGCCGATGTGTTCGTCAGCGATCTCAATCCCGATGGAACTTGGACCGAACCGGTGCAAATCGACCAGCGCCCAGACGATCAGACGAATGCCAGCCGCCCACAACTGGCAGCCGACGGCGACCGGTTGGTGGCCGTCTGGTCCGTTTACAACACCGATACCGGTCTCAATACCGCCACCACGCTGATGTGGAGCGAGCGCAGTATCGGGGACGCCGACAGCTGGTCCGAACCACAGCCAATCTTCGATCGCGGTTCCGATCTGATCGGTGGCCGGTTCATGGATTTCGCCGCCGATCCAACTGGCGGCGCAACCCTGGTCTACGGTCGCCGCACGGACACCGAGAACCAGCTCTATCTGCAACGGCTCGGTTCGGATTCCGATAGCTGGAGCGAACCCGCATTGATCGCCAGTGGCGACCGGGGCAGCTATCCGCGCATCGCGGTGTCGCAGGACGGCACGACCTACGTGGTCTACAACCTCGGCAGCGGTGTTTCGGTCAAAGTCGGTTCGATCGCCATCGCGCCCGGACAAACGATGCCGGGACCGGAAGAATCCCTCACTGCCGGTGAAGAGGGCATTCAGGGAATCGCGACGGTGTCGGTCGATACACTTGGCCGGCCGTGGGTGATGTACTTCCACCAGCCACTCCAGCAACCCGTCAAGGAAGTGCGCGTGCTGCGCTCGGCGCAAATCTCCAGCGAAGCAAGCGCTGAATTGCCCGGTCAGTCGACCGCGGCGCCGGACGCCTCACCCGAAGCGGAAGCAAGCCCGGCGGCCTGACCGCCGGCGGCGCGCTGCCGCCGGTCACCATGTAATCTGCGCACAACGGCCCCGGAGCCATCCGGGGCCGCTTGCGTTCGGGAAAACCCACCGCTACACTGGGATTCGGTCTCCCGCGACGGGAAAGTGAACATCCGTGTCTCGAGCACGAGTTCGCCGCAGGGATGGGTAGGTTCTTGAGAGAGATGCAGAGCCGGCAGTCGATTCTGGTTGCCACGGTTCTTTCATTCGTTCTTATGTTCGCGTTGCTCGCTCCGAGTGTGCGCGCCGATGATATCGGCGACGGAACGGGTGCTTCGGTCGATGCCGCCGCCATTGTCGGCGACGATGCCACCTCCAGCACCATTGGAGGCGGGCACACCGGTGGCAACGGCTTCGGCGCCGATGCCGAGGGCGGCCAGGCGTCCGGAGGCGACGCTACCGCTGGTACCGCGAATGGCGGTCCAGCCACCGCCGGTTCGGTGACCGGCGGCAATACCTCCGCCAAACCCGCGGGACAAGGGCAGAACAAGACCGGCGCGAATGGGATCGATGGAAACCATCTTCCCGAATCGACGACCACATCCCCCACCCTCACCACGATATCTGGAGCCGACGGCGGCGACGGCGCATCCGCAACCGGTGGAACCGGAGCCAGCGGCTTCAGCGCCATCGGCGGCGACACCCGAGGGGGCGTCGCCCGGGGCGGCAACGCGCAAGGCGGAACCGGGACAGCCGGCAACGGCGGCACCGGCGGTTCGGCCACGGCCGGCAATGGGCGCGGCGGTAATGCGACGGACAGTACCGTTGGCAATTCTGCGAATGGACAATCGGTTTCCGGACCAGGCGCCCGAGGCGGCGACGCGACCAGCTCGACCATAAGCCAGGGTAATACCGGCGGCAACGGTCTCGGTGGCACGGGCACGGGCGGCGATGCCGATGGCGGAAACGGCGCCGGGGGTGCTGGCAATGGCGGCTCGGCCACCGGCGGTACCGTACGCGCCGGGGATGTAACCGGTGGACAGGGCGGCCAGGGCGGCACCGGAACCGGTGGCAACGGCGGTGCTGGCGGCACGGTCGCGCATACGAACGAAACACTGACGGAAAGCAGCACCCTCGACTGGGCCGGCACGGCAAATGCGCAAGTGCTGGCAGGGCACGGGGGCGACGGCGCGTCTGGCACCGGTGGTACTGGCGGCACGGGCGGCAAAGCCGTTGGCGGCAATGCCACGGGCGGCGCGGTCACCGGCGGCAATGGCACGGGCGGTACCGGAATCGCCGGTTCCGGCGGGTTCGGCGGTACCGGCACCGGCGGGAATGGCATCGGCGGCTCAGCGGACGGCATGACGCTTGGTGGCAATGCGATCGGCGGTAATGCCACCGGCGAAGGCGCTCTGGGTGGTTCGGCTCTTTCCAATACGGAGGGTGGAGGCAACCAGGGCGGTGACGGTACCGGCGGGGCCGGATACGGCGGCGACGCCAATGGCGGCACCGGCACCGGCGGCAAGGGAACCGGCGGCAATGCGCAGGGCGGCAATGTCTACGGTGGAACGACCACCGGTGGCGTCGGTGGTACTGGCGGCACCGGTAATGGCGGCCAGGGCGGCGACGGCGGTTCGGCCATTCTGACCGAAATCTCAGCAACCCATGCAAATGGCACGATCACCGTGCAAGAACTTGGCGGTAATACCGCGATCGCAGGTGATGGCGGTTCTGGCGGCGACGCCCAGGGCGGAACCGGCGGCGAGGGTGGTCTCGCGGTTGGCGGTGTCGTGACCGGGGGCGCGGTGCTCGGCGGCAATGGCGCCGGTGGCGTGGGGACCGGCGGCGCCGGCGGTGTTGGCGGCACCGGAACCGGCGGCAACGGAACGGGCGGAAACGCCAGCGCAACCGTCATCGGCGGCCAGGCGGCGGCGGGAGCCGGCTCCGGTTCTGGCGCGTCGAATGGCTCTTCCTCCGCTACGGCGAGCGTCGACATGAGCCATGGCGGTCAAGGCACTGGTGGTAACGGATATGGCGGTGACGCCAATGGTGGCACCGGTCAGGGCGGCGTCGGCCAGGGCGGCAACGCCACCGGTGGCGATGTCTATGAAGGCAACACCTACGGCGGTATCGGCGGTCAGGGCGGCGTGGCACATGGCGGTTCCGGCGGCTCCGGCGGCAACTCGATCGTCACGGGCCTGTTCCTGACCACCGACAGCAGCTCGCAGGGCACGATTTCCGCGATCAAGGAAGGCGATTTCAGCGCGGCTGGCAACGGTGGCGCTGGTGGCGACGCCATTGGCGGGGATGGTGGCTTGGGTGGCCAGGCAACTGAATCGACCGGCGTGCTCGGAACGGTGACCGCTGGCAAAGGCACGGGCGGGCACGGGACCGGCGGCAATGGTGGCGTGGCCGGAACCGGATATGGCGGCCACGGCCAAAGTGGAACAGCATCCGATACCTTGATCGACAGCACCGGCGTGCACGTGTCACCCGGCACCAGCCCCGATCCCATCGAGGGCACCGGCACTCCCGGGAGCGCGCACGACGGCGAAAGCCTCGAGGGCGAAGGCATCGACGGCGTGGCAACACCAGGCACCCTCCATGAGGGCGATACCGAAGCCGGGCATATCGGCAACGGTGGCGCGGCGAATGGCGGTCAGGGTGGACAGGGTGGCAGCGCCATCACGATCGGGGTGCTCACGTTCGGCTACTCCGGTACGGTAGACCTGAGTCAGTCCTCCGCCGACTTCACGCTCGGCGGCAACGGCGGAGCGGGCGGTTCCGCCACTGGCGGCTATGGCTACATCGGCGGCGACGCCACCGGTGGCCGGGGCGGCAATGGCGGTGGCGCGTTCGACGGCCAGGTCCTCACCGAAACCTGCAATGTCTCCAATCTGATGTTCGATCTCGGTAACGGCAGCCGGGCGTCGATCGCTCCCGGGTGTGTCCCCTCCTCCGAGGCCGATCTGGTCTTCGCCGGTGTTGGCGGTGACGGCGGCACCGCCTGGGGCGGCCTGGGCATCATCGGCGGCGGCGATGCCACCGGTGGCGACGGTGGCCAGGGCGGAGTCGCCTTCGGTGGTGGCGCCTACGGCGGCGATGGCGGCAACGGTGGCAACGCGGTCGCCTTCGGCGCCAATGCCACGGGCGGAAACGGTGGAACCGGCGGCAATGCCACCGGCGCGATCGCCACGGCCGGGAATGGCGGCAATGGCGGCAGTGCAACCGCATACGATGGGAACGCAACCGGCGGCAACGGTGGCGATGGCGGCTTCGCCGACGCTTCGAGCGGGGTCGGATCCGGTGGCAATGGTGGAAACGGCGGCGACGCGACGGCCTGGAATGGCAATGCCACGGGCGGTAATGGCGGCCAACCCGGTTCCATCGACAACGGCTCCACCGGCGGCAACGGCGGCACCGCGGTTGCGATCGGCGGCAACGCAACCGGCGGAAACGGTGGCGGGTTGGCCGATGGAGGCTGTGCGGTTTCGGTCGGTGGCACCGCCACCGGCGGATCGGGCGGCACTGGCGGCTTCGATGGCTGCAACGTCCAACTGAACGACAGCGACGGCGACGGTATCTATGATGTCGACTGGGGCAATATGCCGTAGGTTTTGAGTCCTGAG
>JBIQLF010000024.1:0-15932 GCA_044464585.1 Thermomicrobia bacterium | reverse complement strand
CCGTTCGGGGTTGGGAACGCCTCGGAGCACCGAGCCGGGCCCAAGGGGTCGAGCGAATTCCGTATCAGACGATATCCGGATGAACGGTGGACGGTTTTTCGGAGCCCCCACTCCAGACCGCTCCCCGGTGCGCGCAGGCGCGCCTTTTCGGTGCCACGGAGCATTATCGCGGGATCATCTGGATTCCATTCGAGCAGCCGAACCCCGATGGAGCAGGATCTTTACAATCCGCGATAGCCGACCACGCCTGGGCACTGGGCGTTCGGTGCTATCCATTCGGCGCTATCCATAGGGCGAGCAAGCCGAGCTCGACCGACGCTCCGACCTGATCGAGGACTCTGCCGCACCGGCTCGTTTCGCCCGAGCTTCCCGCTCCGAACCGGCAACGATCGATCGCCAAGACGACCTCGGCGTGATAAACAGCGACGTTCCCGGATCCGCTATCGAATCAGCGTGAGCAGACCGCCAAGACAAAGATAGGTTCCATAGGCCGTCGCCCGATGCCGGGCCGATTTCGAAACGACCGGCAGCAGCACGCTTCCCAGAATCGTAAAAAGAACCGCGAACGCAAACGCCGGAACGATCCCATCTCCCCGCACGATGCCCCCAACCGCGGCGGCGATATAGACATCACCGACCCCGATAGTCGACACCCGCAAGCTCATGCTGCGAAAAACCCAGCGCGACAGCGCAAAAAACGCAATCGCGATCCCAACCCCGGCGGTCAGCCCGACCATCGCCGAGCCCATTCCCCGGGGACCGTCGAGAAACCCAAGCACCGCCGCCACGATCAGCGCCAACACGATGCTGTTGAAATAGAGCACATTTCCGCGCAGATCGATGATCAGAATCAGCAGCAACGGAATCGCGGCAACGACTCCGAATACGAGATGCCGCGTGTCATCCCATTTCAAGGCAATCGCCGCGAAGTAGACGGCAACCGCGATCTCCCAGAAGAACCGCGTGCGCGGTTGTTGCGCCTGGCACGAACGGCACCGCCAGGCCAGCAGGAACCCGTAGAACGGAAACCAGGTGATCGCTGGTAGCGTCCCCGAACAGCGAACGCACACCGGGTGGATCTGCGGATTCCGGCGCGAGCCGAGCTCGGAGAGATTCCAGAGACCCGACGCGATCAGCAGCCCGAGAACGATCGAACCGAGCAGCAGGAGATTCACGCCCGGGCAGCCCGGGCAGCGAACGCCGCGGACATCATGATCTCGACCGGCGCGGCCCGGCCCGTCCAAATCTCCAATGACCGCGCGCCCTGGAATACCAGCATCTCCAGACCATCCAGCGTTCGCAATCCCCGTGCGCGGGCGGCCTCCAGCAAATCGGTATCCCGGTAGGTGATATCGACCACCAGCGCTGCACTGGGCAACACCCCCAGTTCGCCAGCAGAAAGTGGGGTTTCTCCGCGCTTCCAGCCGAGCGCGGTCGCGTTGACGAGCACCTGCGCCGATTCGAGTGCCGCACGCGCCTCATCCGAGGCACTCGCGAAGGCGACGGCCGGCGCGGGAGCGAGATCCGCGCACAGCCGCTCCGCTCGTTCGACCGTTCGATTCAGCACCGCAATCCGGCCCGCTCCCACCGACTCCAGCGCCAGCACCGCCGCGCGCGCGGCACCGCCGGCGCCCAGCACCACCGCCTGGCAGCCTTCGAGCGCGTCGTCATGCAGTCCGAGCGAGCGAGCGAGTCCGTGGACATCCGTGTTATCCCCATAGAGCCGGCCATTCCGGTTCAGAATCGTGTTCACGGCCCCTGCCCGGCGAGCCAGGCTCGTAATCTCGTCGACCAACGGCAACACATGTTCTTTATGCGGAACCGTCACATTCGCGCCGATGACATCGATCGCGCGGAGCGACTGGATTCGGCCGGGCAGCGCATCGAGAGACGTCTGCCAGCGCTCATATGTCGCCGGTATCCGCATTGCATCGAGCGCCGGTTGCTGCATCGCGGGAGAAATCGAATGTTCGACCGGATCACCAATGACTCCAAGCCACAAGCGGCTCGTTGCCGGCATCGTTATTCTCCCGCGAATGGATCGCTGCCCGGCGCCGGTGCATCGACCTTGCCATCGACGTAGTCGATGTTCTGCTGCTGTTCGTCCCCGGTGGCGGCAAACAGGTGATACCCGGAACCGTCCGCCTTGGCAAAGAAATAGTAATAGGGAGAATCCGCCGGGAAGAGCACCGCCCGAATCGAGGCATATCCCGGATTGGCAATCGGCCCCGGCGGCAATCCATCGGTTTGATAGGTGTTGTATGGGCTATCGACATAGAGATCGTCGCCGCTGAGCTCCGGCCACCACTCAGCCTGCGTGCCCAGCACATACTGAACGGTCGGATCGGCGTCCAGCCGCCAGCCTTCCGTGTAGCGCTTCTCGTAGATGTCGGCAATGATCGGCCGCTCTTCGGACACGGCCGCCTCACGTTCGACCAACGACGCAAAGGTCAGCACCTGATAGAGCGAAAGCCCCATATCGACCGCGCGATCGCGCATCTCCTGCGGCACCTTGGCATCGAAGTTGTTGAGCATCGATTCGATGATTTCGTTCGCGGACGAATCGGGCGTGAAGTTGTAGGTATCGGGGAAGAGATAGCCTTCCAGTGATGACCCGGCTGGCCGGTCGGCCAGAAAATCGAAGTTCTCCGATGGGTAATTGCGAGCCGCGTCCATGAACTCGTCGAAGTCGCCATTCCATCCGAGCTCGACCAGCTTATCGGCGATCTGCTCGGTCCGCCATCCTTCGATGACCGTGATGGAGAGCGTGGAATTGTCGGACGTCTTCCCGCCCGACGCCCCCGAATCCGAGGCGTTCCCGGTGATCGTATCGATGATCTGTCCGACCGTCATCCCCTTGGTGATGCGGTACGACCCAGGTTCCAACTCGGAATTCACGACCCGAATGCGGCCGGTGAAATAGGTCTTGCTGTTGATCAGCCCATTGTCTTCGAGCAGCTTGGCGATCTGGTCCGGGGTATCGTCCTGGCTGATCTTGATCGAATAGACCTTGCCGATATCATCTGGCCGGGATTCGTTCTGGAAATGCTCGAACGCTCGAGCGCCTCCCAGCAACACCAACCCGGAAAGGACCAGGATCGTCGCGATCTTTAGGAGTTGAACGAGCCATTGAACCATGGAGTTGGGGCCTGCGCGAAGTCCGTCTATGATCGGAACGAAGAACGGCGGTACGGGGTTTCGCCGGCGGATCGGAAGCACGCCGCTTCCATGCAAGAGGTCATTGTAGTTTTGAGTTCTATTGTGCGACAAACCGAACCCGGTCCCACCACGGAGGAACGCCCCCCGCTGATCGTCATCTGCGGCGCGACGGCCACCGGCAAAACCGCGCTGGCGATCGATCTCTGCCATCGCTTCGATGGCGAAGTCGTCAATGCCGATTCCCGCTATTTCTATCGGGGCATGGATATCGGGGTCGCCAAACCCACGATGGCGGAGCGCAATGGCATCCCCCACCATCTCCTCGATATGATCGATCCAGGAGCGCCAGACGGCATGTCGCTGGCGCTCTTCCAGCACCTGGCCTTCGCGTCCATCGACCAGGTGCTGACCCGGGGGCATATCCCCTTTCTGACTGGAGGCACCCCGCTCTATATCAACGCGGTGGTCGAGAACTGGCGTATTCCGGAAGTTCCACCGGACGAAGCATTCCGCGCGCTGCTCGGGGAAGAAATCGAACGATATGGTCTCGCACCGGTCGTTGCGCGATTGCGGGCAGTCGATCCCGTGGCGGCCGAACGCAGCGGAGCCAACCCGCGGCGGGTGATCCGCGCGCTCGAAATCTACGAGAAGACGGGACAGCCCATGTCGGCGCTCGAAGGCAAGAACCCGCCCCGGTACCGCGCGCTCGCAGTGGGTTTGACCATGCCGCGCGAGCGGCTCTATGCAGTCATCGATGCCCGCGTGGACGACCAGATTCGCGCCGGTCTCGAAGGCGAGGTGCGCGCGTTGCTGGGATCGGGCGTACCTCGCACCGATCCCGCGTTCTCATCGATCGGATATCGGCAGCTCTTTCCCGTCATCGACGGTGAGCAATCGCTCGAAGAAGCCATTCAGACCATCAAACACGACACCCATCGGTACGTTCGGCATCAGGAAACCTGGCTCCGTCGCAATCCGAAGATCCAATGGATCGATGTCACCCGCCCCAATTGGCGGGAAGCCGCTGCCGATCTCCTGCGCACATTCCTCGATCGTCCATGAATCGAACGCCCGCGCAAGCGAGCAACAGTCCACACGGTCCCCGACCTCTTTCTGCTACAGTGCGCCGAACACACCTTGCTGTCCAACCATGAGCACGGCCCGTGAGCCCGAACCCGATGGAGCCTGCGCGAATTCGAGAGATTGCAGTGTCGCGCTGGTGGAATGGCGCCGATCTCTCCACGCCGATCGTAACGGTCGATGGCCGGTCGCTCCAGATCGTCTACCGGGGAAACTGGTCGCACGGCCTCGGGCCTGATTTCCAGGAGGCATTGGTCGATTTCGGACATGGCCGGCTGGTTTCTGGCAGTATCGAGATTCATCTCCACACCGGAGCCTGGCGTCAGCACGGGCACCATCTCGATCCCCGTTACGACGATGTCATCGTGCATATCGTGCTCGAACACGACGACTCCGAGACCCGCCGCTCTGACGGCCGTATCGTGCCGGTGGCCGTCATCGAACCGGACGCCGCGCTGCTCGCGGCTCTGCACGAGTTCCAGCCCGACTGGAATCTGGTCGGCGGGACCGTCTGTGCCGAAGCAGTCGCCCGAGACGAGCCAGACGCCGTCCGGGCGATTCTCTGGCGCCTGGGCGACGAGCGGCTCGGCGCGAAAGTCGCCCAGCTTTCGGCCCGGCTCGATCGGGACCGGCCCGCCGATCTCCTCTTCGAGCTAATCATGGACGGGCTGGGCTATTCGTCCAATCGGGAACCGATGCGCCTGCTGGCGGCTCGCATGCCCGTAGAGACGATCGATACGCTGCTGGCAACCGTGGAGTCGAACGAGCGCTATCTCCTGGCGCTGGGGTTGTTGCTCGGGGCGGCCGGCTTTCTGCCGCTGGCTCCAGCCGATGCGGAGTATGCGGATCTTTCCCCCCAGGATATCCGGCGGTTGGAAGCATTCTGGGGTTCGCATGGCGGTCCCTGGCATTGCGACCGGCTCTCGCCCACCGGCTGGAACCGCACGCGGGTGCGCCCCGCCAATCACCCGGTCACTCGCATGCGCATGGCAGCCGCATTGCTGACCAGCTCGTTCGAGGGGTTGTCCGCGGCACTTGTCGACACCGTCCGCGCGGGAGACGATCCGGTCACGCTGCTTGTGCAACGATCGCGGCACGACCGTCTGCCCGGCATGGGCGAGAGCCGCGCGGTTGCTATCGTCGCCAGCGCGGTGCTTCCCTGGCTCCTGGCGCTGGCCGAATCCACGAACGATCCGGATCTCTCCGAACGCACATCCCAGCGGTGGGAGCTGCTGCAATCGGGGGAATCGAACCAGCTTACCCGCCGGGCGATGAAACAGGTGGCCGGAACCGTGCGGATCGGACCGATTGGCGAACGCGGTATGCAAGGATCGATCCACCTCGACCGCCACTATTGCCAACCACGCCGCTGTTTCGAGTGTCCGATCGCGTATCTTGCGCTGTCACGACAACCGGAGGTGAGCCCCGCTGCGCTAGAGTAAAGCGAGCGATCGATGAGGCGCGTTCGCTCGACACTCGAAACCGCCCAACGAACCGTTTGGACGACGACGTTCGCCGCACTGACCATCGAGCTCTGGACCCATCGCCGGCCGCGCCCCACCAAAGAAAGGCAAATTCATGGCATCCCGACCGATCATCGACGCGCACGTTCATATTTGGGACACCAGCCAGTTCCCGATTCCCTGGCTGGAATCCATTCCATCGCTGAACAAGCGCCTCTGGATCGATGACTATTTCGCGGCCACCGGCGACCTGAATGTCGAAGGCTTCGTCTATATGCAGGTCGAAGTTGCGCCACCCTATGCGCTGATCGAGGCGCGAGAAATCGCGGCGTTGGCCGAGGTCGATTCCCGGGTGCGCGCCATCGTTCCCTGGGCTCCCCTCGAAGCAGGGGACAAGGTCCGGATCTTCCTCGAACAACTGGTCGACATCTCGCCAAAGATCAAGAGCATTCGCCGGATCGTCCAGGGGGAAGCCGATCCCAAATTCTGCCTGCAACCCGGCTTCATCCGGGGCAATCAGATGCTGGCCGAATACGATCTGACCTCCGAGATTTGCTGCTATTACACCCAGCTCGCACATAACGTCGAGCTGGTACGGCAATGTCCCGACACCAGGTTCATCCTGAACCATATCGGTAAACCGAATATCCGCGGTGGCGAATTCGAACCCTGGGCGTCGCAAATGACCGAGCTGGCCGGTTTTGAAAATGTCGCCTGCAAGATCAGCGGCGCCACCACGGAAGCCGATCTCGAACACTGGACCATCGATGATGTCCGGCCCTATATCGAACATGCCATGCAGGCGTTCGGCGAGGACCGGGTGCTCTTCGGTTCCGACTGGCCCGTGGTTACCCAGGCAGCCACCTTTACCCGCTGGGTGGAGACGCTCGAAGAAATCACCAAAGAGTTCAGCAACGAGCAGAAGAACAAGTTCTGGAAAGACAACGCGATCACCTTCTACCGCTTCAGCGACGAGGTCTAGCCGCATGCAGGCGCCGGGGATGCTCTCCCAGGAGCAACTGCTCCACGAAATCCAAATGGGGACGATCGACACGGTCATCGTCGCCAGTTGCGACATGCAGGGACGCTTGATCGGCAAGCGCGTCGCCGGTTGGTATTTCGCGGAACATGCGCGCGAACACGGCGCCCATTTTTGCACCTATCTGCTCGGCACCGATTTCGAGCTGGAAACCCTCCAGGGATTCGAATCGATGAACTGGGAAACCGGATATGGCGACTTCCAGTCGCGGCCCGACTGGTCGACCGCGCGCCGAATTCCGTGGCTGGACGGAACCGCCCTGATCCTTGCCGATGTGATCGACGAGGCGACCGGGCAGGACGTTCCCATTTCTCCGCGCGCCATCCTGAAAGGACAGGTCGAACGCTGCCGGGCGCTCGGCTTCGAACCTCTGATGGCATCGGAATTGGAGTTCTATCTCTTCGACGAAGGCTATACCTCCGCCAAACAAAAAGACTATCGAGCCCTCATGCGCGCGGGCGACTTCAACGAGGATTACCAGCTCCTCCAGGGGACGAAACAGGAACCGTTTTACCGGCGCCTGCGCAATCAGCTCACCGCCGCCGGGGTGCCGATCGAGTTCAGCAAGGGCGAGGCCGCCATCGCCCAGCACGAGCTGAATGTCCATTACGGTCCCGCGCTGGAAGCGGCCGACCGCGCCATCCTGCTAAAGCACGGCATCAAGGAAATGGCGATCCAGCAGGGCAAATCGGTCACGTTCATGGCAAAACCGGGCGCGGATTGGACCGGTTCGAGCGGTCACGTGCATTGCTCGCTGGCATCGCTGGAAACCGGCAAGAATGCTTTTCCGGACGCCAATGGCGATATGTCCGAAACGATGCGCTGGTTTCTCGCCGGTCTGCTGGAAGGCACCCGCGCGTTATCCCTGCTGATCGCTCCGAACATCAACTCCTACAAGCGCTTCGCGTCCGCCAGCTGGGCCCCGGTACATTTGGTCTGGTCGCGGGACAACCGTACCTGCGGATTCCGGATTGTCGGCCATGGCAGCGCGCTCCGTATCGAAAACCGCTTTCCCGGCAGCGACAGCAATCCCTATCTCGTCTATGCCGCCATGCTGGCGCTGGGTCTGAATGGTATCGAGCACCGGTTCGATCCGGGCGAGCCGTTCGTGGGCAACGGCTATGCTGCCTCGCATCACCCCCGAGTACCGGCTTCCCTGCGCGAGGCGATCGGCGCCTGGGAAGGAAGTCACCTCCCCGAAACATGCTTCGGCGGCGGTGTCGCCCGGCATTACCTCCACGCGGCAAAACTGGAACAGGAGGCATTCGACCAGGCCGTCACCGACTGGGAACGCCACCGCTATTTCGAGCGCGGATAGACAAGGTTCCAACTCCAATGCCCAGAATCCAGAGCGAGCTCAGATCGAATGAGATCGTGCCGGCCACCGGTGAACCGCCCATTCCCTTCTTCCAGCCCGCAATCGTCGATGCATCGGGCAGGCTCGATCACACCCGCGCCCCGTTCATCGAAGCCGTCCGGGCCTACCGCGACCAGAAGATGACCCCGTTTTCCACACCCGGACACAAACAGGGCCTGGGAATGGATCCGGAGCTCATCGAGCTCTATGGAGTCGACGCATTCGCCAGTGACATCCCCGTCAGCGGCGGCGCCGACGGTATCCATTTCGATCTCGACACCTGGTTGCTGGCCGAACGGCTCGGGGCCGATGCCTGGCATGCGGATCGAACCTTCTATCTCGTCAACGGCTCATCGACCGGTAATCTGGCGTTTCTGACCGCGCACCTCCGCCCGGGAGACGAGGTCATCGTCGCGCGCGATATCCACAAGTCGATGCTGGTGGCGTTGATCCAATGCGGCGCGCGCCCGGTCTATCTTGCTCCGGCGCTCCATCCCGATCTCGATATCGGGCTCGGTATCACCGCCGCTCAGGTGGACGAGGCCCTGCGCGCTCATCCGGACGCCCGCATGGTGATTCTGGTCAGTCCATCGTATTGCGGGGTTCCTTCCGATCTCGACGCCATTGCCGCCGTTGCTCACGCGCGCCAGGTCCCCGTGTATGTCGATGAGGCGTGGGGACCGCATTTTCACTTCCATCCCGCATTGCCGAAATCGGCAATGGATTCGGGAGTCGATGGCGCGGTCGCCAGCACCCACAAAGTGCTCGGCGCATTCACCCAAAGCGCGGTGCTGCATATCTCCGGTCCTCACGTCGATTCCGGTCGGGTCGCCACCACGGTCGGAATGGCGCAGACATCGAGTCCCGCGACGTTCATCCTTGCCACCATCGACGGATGCCGCCGCCAAATGGCCCTGCAAGGCCGGGCCTTGCTCGAAACAGCCATCGACCTGGCCGGGGATGCCCGCACCCGTCTTCAGCATATTCCCGGCGTGTCGGTCCTGGATGCCGAAACGCTCGGCGTGCCCACCTACGATCTGACCAAGTTGGTCATCGACGTGCATGGGCTGGGGTTGACCGGATTCCAGATCGAGCATGAGCTCCGGTACCGCTACCAGATCGGTCCGGAAATGAGCGATCTGACCAGCGTCATCTGTCTGGTGACCATCGGCGACACCCGCGCGTCGATCGACAAGCTGGTGGGCGCATTCGAATCGATCGCTCGTGCTCATCGCGCCAAACGAACAGCGAATGGCGGCGCACCCATGCGTTCGTCGGGCGCGGTCATCGCGCCGGGGTTACAAGCCATGTCGCCACGGGAGGCGTTCTTTTCACGGCAACGCGCGATCCCGTTGGACCAGGCCGCCGGCGAGATCTCGGCGGAGCTGGTCATTCCCTACCCGCCCGGTATCCCCGTGCTCGCGCCGGGCGATGTCATCACGGTCGAAAAGCTCGACTATCTCCAGTTCGGCGCGGCATCGGGAATGTATATTTCCGGCTCGACCGATCCCCACTTGCGGACGATTCGCGTCGTCGATGAACCGAAACCGAGTGCCTGGACCCAGCAACCCTACTATTCGAACCTTCCGGCCCGCTGATGCCGACCCCCTCGCCGCGCTCCTGCGGGCAGCGCTTGCCAACGGCGAGCAGAATGGCCATACCAGCGCCGATTTCGAGGGGCTGATCGGTGCCTTCCCGATCGTCCGGAATCTGCTGGTGGCCGAGGTCGCGGGCGCTCCCGTCGGTCTGATCAGCCCGGATCACCATCTGGTGCAGGTCGATCCCGCCGCCCGCTGCAGGGGAACCGGACGGGCGCTGGTCGAAACAGCGGAAGCCGCGGTGCATGCCTCGGGCGACGGTCCGCTCATTCTGTTTCCGCCCCATGGCAATACCGGCGCCGTCGCGTTTCTCGATGCGCTTGGCTACGACTACGATCACAGTCTCTGGCGATTCCTTCGCGCATCCGTCGATGACGATCCCTTACCCGCTCTTCCGGAAGGATTGTTCGTTCGCAACTATGACGGGTCGATGCTGGCCGCCTATGTCGATCTGATCAATAGCTCATTCGCGGATCATCCCACGCCGTTGCGAGTGACCATCGAGCAGATCCAGCACGTGCACGGTTCGCCGGCGTTCGATCCGGCCAGCATTGCAATCATTGGCGACACGAACGGCCATCTGGTCGGATTCTGCACCACCGGAACGGGCCGGGAGAGCGATCCGCCATCCGGGGAAATCAGGCTCGTCGGCGTCCGGCGCGACGATCGCCGCCTCGGACTGGGTCGCTGGCTCCTGCGCTGGGGGATCGCCCGGCTGCGCTCGACCGGAAGCGTCTCGATCGAATTGCTGGTCGAAGGCCAGAACGAACGGGCCCTGGGACTCTATCGGTCGGTCGGATTCGAACCGGTCGAAGAATGGCCCCAATGGACGCGCAAACGCGCACTGGGGCCACGTGCTGTCATTCCAGATGCGACGGCGCGTTAGCGCTCGGTCGTTCGCACCGCGCGCAACCGATCGGCCGCCGCGGCAATGGTCGCATCCGACTTGGCAAAACAGAAACGGGCCAGTAATGGTGCGGTAGACGGATCGAGATAGAACGCCGAGGGCGGAACCGCGGCGACGCCCACCGATTCGACCAGCCATTCACAGAAGGCGACATCGGTCTCGAATCCGAGACCCGAAATATCGGCCATCAGGAAATAACTGCCCCCAATCGGCAGCGCGGGCAGCCCCGCGCCATCGAGCGCCGATCGCAGCAGATCGCGCCGCCGGGTGTACTCGCGGGCGAGCTGGTCGTAATAGCCATTCGTCCGGGACAGTTCCATCGCGGTTGCCAGCGCTTCCTGAAATGGTGTGCCCGACGCAAACGTGATGAACTGATGCGCCGCCTGAATCGCGCCCACCAGCTCGGCCGGTCCGATCGCGTATCCGATCTTCCAGCCCGTCAGACTGAAGGTCTTGCCGGTCGAATCGATCGTGATCGTGCGCTCCCACATCCCGGGCAACGATGCCAGGGAAACGTGTTCCGCGGGTGGGAAAACGATACGGTTGTAGACCTCATCGGTGACGACCAGCAAATCCCGCTCGATCGCCAGATCCGCGATCTGCTCCAGTTCGGTCAGGGTGAAGACCTTGCCGGTTGGATTGTGCGGCGTATTGAGCACGAGCAAGCGCGTCCGCGGGGTCAGCACCGCGCGCAGGGCCTCGATGTCGAACGACCATTCGGGCGGTTCCAAACGGACCGGAACGAACCCCGCGCCCGCCATCTGGGCCGAGGCCGGATAGGAATCGTAGAACGGCTCGAATGCCACGACCTCATCGCCCGGTCCGGCGAATGCCAGTATCGCTTCGAAGATCGCTTCGGTGGCGCCATTCGTGACAACAACCTCGCGGACCGGATCGATCTCTCGCCCCAGCGCTATCGACGCGTCGATAGCGACATGTTGCTTCAATCGCGGCGCACCCGAGCTGACCGCATACTGATTCAGATCGGCGTCGATCGCGTCCTTGGCGGCCGCCTTGACGAAATCGGGACCGGGGAAATCAGGAAATCCCTGCCCCAGATTGACTGCGTTATGTTGCCGCGCCAGCGCGGACATGCGCGTGAAAACCGAATCGCCGAATCCATTCAATCGCGCATGCGCGCGCGTCGCGATCATGATGCCCCATTCGCTCCAACCGTGAATCCGGGATCGTTCGAAAGCTCTTCCATTTCGGCGATCGTTTCGTCGAAAACGCGCATCGCCGCCAGCACCGGCTCCGGTGTGGTCAGATCGGCGCCACCGCGCTTCAGCACGTCGATCGGGTAGTCGGAGCTCCCGGCCGCAAGCATGCCCAGATAGTTCTCGCGCGCCTCCTGCCCCGCATCGCGGATCTTGCTTGCGATCGCTAGCGCCGCCGAAATACCAGTGGCGTACTGGAAAACGTAATAGGCACGATAGAAATGCGGCACCCGGCTCCATTCGAGTTTTGCGCGGTCGTCATTGAGCACCCCGGGACGATAGATCTCGGCCCGGCCACCATAGATTTCACTGATCGATTCCGGTGTCAGCGGTTGGCCTCCGGCCGCGGCCATATGCGCGCGGTGCTCGAAATCGGCAAACATCGTTTGGCGCACCAGTGTGCCGGAGATCGTATCGGCAAACTGGTTCAGGATCGAGAAGCGCTCCTGCACATGCTCTTTCGGAATCTGGGCCAGCAGATCCCAGGTCAACAGGGTTTCATTGACGGTCGAAGCGACCTCGGCCAAAAAGATCGAATAGCCGGCATAGTGGAACGGGTTGTTCGCCTGGCTATAGAACGTGTGCATCTGGTGCCCGGCCTCGTGCGCCAAGGTGAACACATGATCGGTCGAGCCATTCCAGTTCATCAGGATGACCGGGTTGGCCCCATAGGTACCCGACGAATACGCGCCCGAATGCTTTCCTTCGGTCTCGTGCCAATCGACGGTCCGCTTGCCGAACAGCCCGCGCAGATCGTTCGCATACCGCTCACCCAGAGCCGAGAGACTTCCGAGCACAGTCTCGACCGCTTCCTCGATACTGAACGTGCGTTCGGGCGCTGGCGAAAGCGGTACATAGAGGTCGTAGATGGCCAACTGGTCGATTCCGAGCAACCGGGACCGGAGCTGATAGTACCGCTCGATCGTTTTCGTGGAACTGGAAACGGCGTCGATCAGACTGTCGTACACCGATTCGGGGATATTATCGTCGAACAGCGCCGCGGCCCGGGCCGATTCGTATCCGCGGACACTGGCGTAGAAGTTGTCATTGCGGATCGAACCCGCCAGCAGCGAGCCGGTCGTGTTCCGGTGTTTCTCGTATGCGGTCATCAGCGCATCGTAGGCACGGATTCGCACATCGCGGTTCTTGCTTTCCATCAGAAGCTGGTAGCGTCCGCGGGTGAGCTGGATACGCTCGCCATCCTCGTTCTCGATCTTGCCGAAATCGAGATCGGCATCGTTGAGCGAACCGAATGCATCCGAAGCGGTGCGAGCGATCTCGGCCGACTGCGCCAGAATCTGCTCGATCTCGATCGAGCGGACATGCGGTCGTTGCCGCGCGGCATCTTCCAGCGCATGGCGGTAGGGTTCCAGCTCCGGCGATTTCAGGAACTCGTCGTACGTCTGCTCGGGGATTTGCAGCAGTTCCGGCTGGAAGAACGCCAGCGCCTGGCTGGCCTGGATCGCCGCCGTCACCGCCCGTTCGAACGCGGCATTCCGCGCCGGATCGGCAACATTCTCGTCCTTGCGCAAATGGGCATAGGTGGCGACCCGGGAGATCACCTCACGGGCCGTCATGCTGTCGTCCAGCGCTTGCCGCAATTCCCCGGCCGAATCGCCCAGTTTGCCCTGGTGCGCCGCGGCGGCGGCGACCAGCCCGGGAATCCGCGCCAGATCGGCTTCGAAGCCGGCATCGTCGGGGTAGTAGCTCGTCAGATCCCACGTTTCTTCGACGGGAACATCCGCACGGGTGAGTTGTTCGAGAGTGGTTGACATTCGATTCCTCGGTTTCAGGACGAATACGACATGACGAACAATCATATCGGGAAATGGGGTAGAGGAAATGGGGGAGAGGAAATAGGAAATGGACGATGGGTTTCCTCGGGCTCGCGGGGCAACGAGCTGCGCGCATACCTTTAGGCATCGATACAATCACCCATCCTGCCATCTGATCCATTTCCTATTTCCCAATTTCCTATTTCCAATTTCCTCTCCCCTATTTCCTCTACCCCATTTCCTATTTCCTCTCCCCCATTTCCCATTTCCCGACTTAGTGTCACATTGACAATTACTCCCTGCTTGTCTATGCTAGCGCCAGCAGTGAGGGAATCGGAGGCAGATCGAATTGCACCGGTTGTCTGGCGTCAGACCCGGATTGCCCGATTCTTCTCGAAGGAGTCCCAGACCGGATGTCTTCCCTGATCGATCTTCCACGCAATCCCGAGCCGTTGGCCGAGAAGTTCGGAGACAAGCCGTCCGAATGGTTCGGCAACGAACAACTCGGCGTCGCCGTCTGTGTTCCCGAAGAGGGCACCGGCGCCTACGAAATGCTCTATACCTATGGTTCCACGCCCAAGAAGCAGGAACGCATCCCGCGCGAATATTTCAAGATGCCGGTCGAGGAACGCCGCGCCCGCACCTGGGACGCCCGGAATGCCGTCGGTGACCGGCTGGTCATCCTCGGACACCACTACCAGCGCGACGAAGTCATCGAATTCGCGGACTTCCGCGGCGATTCCTACAAGCTCTCCAAAGAAGCCGCCACCCGGGGCGAAGCGGATTACATCCTCTTCTGCGGGGTGCACTTCATGGCCGAGAGCGCCGAAATCCTCGGGCAACCGCATCAGCAGGTGATCCTGCCGAATATGGAAGCCGGTTGCTCGATGGCCGATATGGCCAAACCGGTCGATGTCGATGCCTGCTGGGCCGAGCTCAAACGCCTCGGTATCGGCAACGTCATCCCCGTCACCTATATGAACTCGGCCGCCAGCCTGAAAGCCTTCTGCGGTCGCAATGGCGGTATCGTCTGCACCTCGTCGAACGCATCGCGGGTCTACGACTGGGCATTCGAACGCGGCGAGCGCATTCTCTTCTTCCCCGATGAGCATCTCGGTCGCAACACGGGCATGAAGAAGAACATCCCCCTCGACAAGATGGTCGTCTGGGATCCATTCCAGCCCCTCGGTGGCAATACCGAGCAGCAGTTGAAAGACGCAACCGTCATCTTGTGGAAGGGTTATTGCTCCGTCCACGCCCGCTTCACGGTCGAGCAGATCGAAACAGCGCGACAAGCCTATCCCGGAATCCAGATCATCGTTCACCCCGAGTGCGATTACCGCACGGTGCAAGCCGCCGACCTCGATGGCTCGACTGAAAAGATCATCGAAGTCGTGCGCAATTCGCCCGCTGGCAGCATCTGGGGGGTTGGCACCGAGATCAATCTGGTCAATCGCCTGCAAACGGAAATGCCAGACAAGAAGATTTTTTGCCTCGATCCGGTAATCTGTCCCTGCTCCACCCAATATCGGGTGCACCCGGCCTACGTCCTCTGGACGCTGGAGCACCTGGCCAATGGCAACGCCGTCAACGTGGTCGAGGTCGACCCCGTCACCAAGCGAGATGCCCTGGTCGCCCTCGAACGCATGTTGCTGGTGCCATGACGGCGAGTCCCGGGTCTTGGGTGCTGAGTCTTGAGCTGTGGTCCCTGGATTCCGTGCCAGAGAGCGCAACGAACGTCTTCTCGTTTTCAGGACTCATGACCCAAAACGCGCGACTCTGATATAGAATGGCGTCATGAGCGAGCATGCCCTGCCGGGACCACAAGTCGGGGATCCAGCGATCGATTTCACGCTGGAGAGTACGGGTGGCACATCGATCACCCTCTCGAATTATTTCGGCGCCTACCGGGTGCTCCTGCTTTTCTATCCGAAGGATTTCACCTCCGGCTGAACGAACCAACTGTCCGCGGTTCGCAGGGCGATCGACTCCTATCGAAGTCTCGATACCATTCCACTCGGCATCAACGATGGTGACCTCGACAGTCACGAACGGTTCAAGGCGCACCTGAAACTGCCATTCGAATTGCTCGTCGACCAGGGACTGAGCGTTGCGTCGGAATACGGCGCGCTCAAGCCCGTACCGGGACAACCGGGGGTCTATGCCGAAAAGATCGACCGCACGGTCTATATCGTTGGCAAGAACGGATCGATCATCTTTCGCGGCAAGGGCATTCCTTCGACCGATGATCTGTTGAACACAATTCGGCATGCAGGCGATGAGTGAGTCCTGAGTCCTGAGTCCTGAGTCCTGAGTCCTGAGTCCTGAGTCCTGAGT
>JBIQLF010000023.1:17761-34974 GCA_044464585.1 Thermomicrobia bacterium | reverse complement strand
CCGGACCCCGGACCCCGGACCCCGGACCCAAATCTCTCAAGACCCACGACTCAAGACCCAAGACCCACGACCCACGCCTCCCAACCCGTTTGGTACCCTACGCGAGTCGACGACCGTTCGTAACACAATAGAGGAAGGACCCACGACAGAATGAAGTTGCTCCAGTTTCAGGGTGGTGACGGGCTCGCGCTCGGCGTGAAGACCGACAACGGCGTAATCGATGTCGCCGCCGCCGGCGAAGCACTGGGAATCGACGTTCCGACCTCGCTCATCGAGCTGATCGAGGTCGGCCAGCCAGCTATCGACGCGATTCGAGGTCTCGTCGAGGCCGCCCCAGGCGCCGATTCGGCTGCCACCTGGACCCTCGACGAGATGGGGCTGCAATACGGCCCAGCGGTTGCCGATCCCGGCAAGATCATTTGCGTCGGTCTCAACTACCGGCGCCATGCGGCCGAAACCAATATGCCGATTCCGGAAACCCCGGTGCTCTTTTCGAAATTCGGCAATTCCATCGCCGCCTACGGGGATAGCGTTTCCCTGCCGCCGGTCGCCATCCAGTACGACTACGAAGTGGAACTCGGCGTGGTGATCGGCAAAGCCGCCCGCAATGTCAGCCAGGAAGACGCACTCGGCTATGTCCTCGGCTATGTCACCTCGAACGACATCAGCGTTCGCGATCTGCAAACCCGCACCAGCCAGTGGCTGCTCGGCAAGACGCTCGATAATTTCCTGCCGGTCGGACCCTATCTGGTCACCTCGGACGAGGTCGGCGATCCGCAGCGTCTCTCGATCAAAACCTGGGTCAACGGCGATCTCCGGCAGAACTCCAACACCGGTGACATGATCTTCTCGGTCGCCGAGATCGTCTCCTATATCAGCCGCTATTTCACCCTGGAACCGGGCGATATCATCGTGACGGGCACCCCGGAAGGTGTGGCGATGGGCCGCGCGGACAAACCCTGGCTCGTGCCGGGTGATGAAGTTGTCGTCGAAGTCGAAAAGCTCGGCGCGCTCAAGAATGTAATGATCGCCTGAGGCGATCGTCACCCAGACCGGCAGGCCGGATCATGAACATGCTGTCATTCGCGAGGCGACCCGATCGCCTCGCGACCATCGTCCACGGAGCATTGGCCGGTATTCCCGCCGGGCTCGCCTATCTGGCAACCGAGTGGGTGGACAATCGCTTGTCCCGAAGGCGGCTCCATGACATGCAGCTTCTGGCGCGGCCGTTCGTACGGTCGCCCCGCCGGGCGAATCTGCTGGGATTCGGTATGCATATCGGGAACTCGATGGTGATCGGGGCGATCTACGGGTCGATCGCGGAACCGCATCTTCCCGGTCCGCCATTGGTGAAAGGCAGTCTCTTCGTCGCCATCGAGAACACGATCCTCTATCCCGTGCTGGCGCTGGAACGTTTCCATCCGGCGCGCAAGACCAACGATATGGGGTCCTATTGGTCGGTCCGTTCGTATCTTTGGACGATGCCGCGCCATTTCGCCTACGGCGCCGTGCTCGGTTCGCTCTATGCCCGCCTACGGCACGGACGCGACTAGCGCCCGAAACGGCTGATCCCCTTCGAGGCGGTACGCGCCACATTCCGCCGGAACGAGCGCGGAATCGAACGTTCCCAGGGCGAGCCGCTCGCCATACGAGACAAGCGCCGCACGTCCCATGACGATCGTGGCCGCATGGAACGACCGGTGGCCGGTATCCCGCTCGATCGCTGTCCCGTCCGAGTCGACCAATTCCAGAGTGAAATAGGGGCAACCCAGCACCGGAAACGAACCATTGGGAACACGTTTCATCATTGGCGCGAACACCGGCCGGAGTTCGGGTTTCACGGATCGAGCCGACTGCTCGATGTGGAGCGTGCGGCCCGCGCTGGCCGGACGTCCCCAATCGGAGACGCGATAGGTAAGATCCGAATTCTGTTGCACCTCGTAGATGAACAAACCCGGACCGAGCGCATGCACCAGCCCCGCTTCGATCAGCAGCGCGTCGCCCGCGCGTACCGGATAGCGTTCCAGCAGAACCTCGAGCGATCCATTCCGAATGACGCTGGCGACATCAGCCGGGTCGATACCGGCCCGCACCCCTGCAATCAGCTCGGCGCCCGGTTCGGCATCCAGCACATACCAGGCCTCGGTTTTCCCCCGGAATCCGTCCCCTTCCAGCGCTCGCGCGATGGCATCGTCGGGATGCACCTGAATCGAAAGCCAGTCGGCCGGATCGATCAGCTTGATCAGGAGCGGGAAGAGCGCGCCCTCGGTTTCGAGCACCGGCTGGCCCAGAATCGCGCGGGGGAACTCCGCGATTGCGCCGGCCAGCGCGCGACCCGCGAGCGGACCGCTGGCGATCGTCGCCCGGTCGGAAACGATCCAGGCTTCACCGTAGGGGGGAACATGAACGCCCAGGCGCGTCCCGCCCCAGATGCGTTCCTTGAATTCCGGTCGAAGGCGAAAGGGGAACAATGGAGTCATCGCTCGATCATACCAAAGCCCGGTCGTTTGCCGGACACGAAAAACGGGCGGCCGAGTTCGGCCGCCCGTTCGCGCATATCGCCCTATCGGCTCGCCGCCCGGGGCTCCAGTCGCGGCATGGTTTCGCCGCCCCGGCCGGCCCGGTCGCCGGCGGGGGGCTGGAATGATCGCAGGCGCAACGAGTTGGTCACCACGGACACACTCGAAATCGCCATCGCGCCGGCCGCCAGCGCCGGATTGAGCAAATGCCCGGTGAATGGGTAGAGAATGCCCATCGCCACCGGAATGAGCAACACGTTGTAACCGAACGCCCAGAAGAGGTTCTGGCGAATCGTGCGCATCGTCCGCCGGGAGAGCGCCACGGCGGTCGAAACCCCGTGCAGATCGCCCCCGATCAAGGTGATGTCGCTCGCTTCCATCGCAATATCAGCGCCCGTGCCGATCGCCACGCCCAGATCGGCCTGAGCCAGCGCCGGGGCATCGTTGATACCGTCGCCGACCATCGCGACCACTCGACCATTCTGCTGCAGCGACGAAACTCGTTCTGCTTTTTGCTCGGGACGGGTTTCGGCCAGGATGCGTTCGGCCGGAATACCAACCTCCGCACCGATGGCTTCGGCGGTCGCCCGACTGTCGCCGGTCACCATCCAGACCTGCAATCCCAGCGATTCCATCTGCCGGATGGCATCGCGCGATTCGGCTTTTACCGTATCGGCCACCCCCAGCACCGCGGCCAATCGTCCATCGACCGCCAGGAACATGGCGGTCTTGCCGTTGGCCGACAGGCGCGCCTGTGCATCGCGCAGCGTGCCATGATCGATGCGTTCGCGCTCCAGCAGCGCGGCATTACCGAGCAGGATCGACCGCCCGTCGATCCGGGCTTGCACGCCATACCCGGAAATTGCCTGGAATGTCTCCGCCGCGGGAAGTTGCATTCCGTCTTCCCGGGCAGCCACGACGATTGCCTGCGCGATCGGATGTTCCGAACCGATTTCGGCAGCCGCAGCCAGACGCAAGACCTCCGACCGGTCGAATCCTCCGGCCACCACGATATCGGTCAATGACGGTTTGCCGCGGGTGATCGTGCCAGTCTTGTCCAGGAGCACGGTGTCCACGTTGTGCGCTTGCTCCAGCGCTTCGGCGTTCTTGATCAACACGCCCAGTTGCGCCGCCCGGCCCGTCCCCGCCATGATCGCGGTCGGTGTCGCCAAGCCCATGGCGCACGGGCAGGCGATGATCAGAACGGCAATCGCCGAAACGAGCGCGAACGTCAATTTCGGATCGGGACCGAAGACCATCCAGATACCGAAGGTGAGCGCTGCCAGCGCCAGCACGATCGGCACGAACCAGGCCGAAATCGTATCCGCCAGTCGCTGAATGGGCGCTTTCGACCCCTGCGCATCGCTGACCAGCTTGACGATCTGCGCCAGTGCGGTGTCCTTGCCGACATTGGTCGCCCGGAAGACGAACGACCCGGTGGTGTTCGAGGTCGCCCCGATGACCTGATCGCCAACCGCTTTTTCGACCGGGATGCTCTCGCCGGTCAGCATGCTCTCATCGAGCGCGGACGCGCCTTCGACGATCACCCCGTCGGTCGGAACCCGCTCACCGGGCCGCACCCGAATCAGATCGCCCCGCTGCAGCGCCTCGACCGGTATTTCGATGTCGCTTCCGGCCCGCAAAACCCGTGCGGTCTTGGGCGCCAGTCCCATCAGGGATTTGATCGCCGCGCCGGTTTGCAAGCGCGCGCGCGCTTCCAGCCAGCGACCGACCAGCACCAGCCCGATGATCATGGTCGCGGTTTCGTAATAGACCTCGGGCATCATCCCGTCGTGCATCAGCTTTTCGGGCCAGAAGGTGACGAACACGGAATAGAGATAGGCGGCCGATGTACCCAGCGCCACCAGCGTGGACATATTCGCGGAGCGATGCCGGGCTGCCGCCAGTCCCGTCTTATAGAACTGCCAGCCGGCCCAGATCTGCACCGGCGTCGCCAGCACGAACATGACCGTGTTCATGGTCTGCATGTCGCCAACCGGAGAGCCGCCCAGCAACCGTTCTGGCCAGTACATCAACAGCATCAGCACAGCCGAAACCGCCAGGCTGACCACCGCCTTCAACCCGATCTTCCGCAGCTCGCGCGCTTTGGCCGCTTCCCGTTCGGATTCGAGCGATTCCAGATCGCCCGCGACGCCGCTCTGGGCAACGGAATACCCGGCGGCTTCGACCGCCGCCACCAGCTCGGCTCGCGCGGTCGAACCCGTCAGATAGTGGACGGTCGCCATCTCGGTCGCGAGATTGACATCGACCGATTCGACACCCGGCACGGTCTCCAGCGCCTTCTCCACCCGGCGGACACAGGACGCGCAGGTCATTCCCTCGATCGGCAACGCGATCTCGGTCGTCGCCACGCCATATCCAGCATCGGTGACCACCTTTTGCAAGGTATCGAGCGAAACCCGCGACGGATCGAATTGCACGGTGGCCGCTTCGGTCGCCAGGTTGACCGCCGCGGTGCTGACCCCTTCGGTATGCGCGAGCGCATTCTCGACTCGCCGCACGCACGACGCGCAGGTCATCCCCTCGATCGCCATCGTCACCTGGCGCTCGCCTTCAGCCGGCTGCAATTTGGTTGGTTCGAGCGTTGTGCTCATGAGCACACTCCTTTCGAGGGAATATTCATAGGAGCATTATACCCCCAGGGGGTATATTTCGCAATCCCTCGATGCCAGCCGGAATCGCCACCCATGCGCCAACCCGCGCGTACCGCATCCGGCAACGATCATTGCCCACCCCGAAATGCGCGTGCTCATACGAGATCCGGATGCATGCTGCAGGATTGCCCCCACTCCTGACCGCTCCCTCGCTCACAAGAGACGGCCGCCTGCCACGCCGCCCTGCATCGAGACGCTGCGACAAGTCGAGGAACCAGCGCGGTTCGCACAAGACGTGTCCGTTCCCCAGCACCGTCACCTGAGCGCAGTCGAAGGATCTCCTCCCCACCCCCAACTCCGTCATCCTGAGCGAAGTCGAAGGATCTCCTCGCCGCAGCGAGTCCCCCGAGGTCACGGAGCTTCGAGTCTGCAGCCAGGTCGTTTCGCAGCCGCTCCAGAACGACTTTGCTCCGAATCCGCGGCTATCTGCTGTTCTTGTTGAGTTTCCGTTCGACGGTGCCAGCGATCCGTCCGAACCCAATATCTGTTGGGCGAACCGTGGCAAAGGTCACCACGCGGCCCACGGGAGGAACGGATTCGCTTTCGGTTTCCACCCAGAGCTCCGGCACATCGGAAACATGGATGAAGATCCGCTCTGCGGGCAAATCGCCCGGTTGCGGTGGTCCCGGCAGCAGTCGACCGGATTGGAGATAGACCCGAACCGTCATGCGCGGTCGTCCATGGTTGAGGAGAAAGGCCGGCAGCGTATGCTGGCGGAATACTACCTGAGTCCCGGCCCCGGCGTCGTCATTCCGCCGTGCCGGACGGCGAATCGACCGAAGGCAATCCGATCCAGTCCGCGGCCTGGCACAGATCGTCGACGAGCACATCGGGCGCGATCGGGAAGACAGCATGGCGCCCGGGATGCCCGAGCACCGCAACGACCCGCATTCCGGCATTGCGCGCGGCTTCCACACCCAGCGGCGAATCTTCCAGCACGATCGCCCGGTCCGGCGCAATGCCCGTGCGTTCCGCCGCCAGCAAAAACAAATCGGGCGCCGGTTTGCCCCGGTTCACCTCATCACCGGTCGTTTCGGAATCGAATCGTCCCGCCAAACCGGTTTCCCCGAGCGAGATATCGACGTGAACGCGCATCCCCGATGTGGCCAGCGCTACCCGCAATCCGGCCGCGCGCGCGCGCTCGATGATCTCCGGCGCCCCCGGCATCGGTCGCACGGCGCCGCGCAGCGCCGCGGTACGCAGCTCGGCATAGCGCTCCACCAGCGAATCGAGATCGTCGTGCAAACCATATCCGTCGCGCACGATCGCCAGCGCTTCCACCAGCCGGCGACCCAGCAACCGTTCATGGATCTCGGGACGGCGCTGCACATCGAGCTCGACCAGCAACCGATCCATGGCCACGGAAGCCAGACCTTCGCTATCGACCAGCAGACCGTCCATATCGAAAATGAGCGCTTCGATCGGGACAGAACGATTCAAGAACATCGACTCCAACAATGAACGAGCGCGGTTGGATGCAACCGCGCTCGCCGCAATTCGATCGGTTTGGCTGCTACTCGGCGTCGCTGAAGGTCTTGCGCAGTTGCTCGGCCTGCTCGTCGCTGAGATTCGACTGGATCAGCTCAGCCTTGAGACCGGCTTTCTTGACTTCCTCGGCCACCTTCTCGGCATTGGCATTCGAGGTCATCAGGAAGAGCGCCGAGGTGCCGGGCACGACCTTGGCCTTCACCGAATCGATGAAATCCTTGTTGATGCCGTAATCGGAAAAATGCCCCATCAAAGCGCCCAGACCGGCGCCGATCGCGACCCCCAGCAGCGGCACGAAGAAGATCAACCCAAAGAGCAGACCCCACATACCGCCCATGCCAGCGCCGGCCCAACCGGCGTTGGTGAGCTCGCGCGTTTTCGGTTTCCGGGCGCCCGCTGGCCAGCTCACTGTTGCCGCATCCTGCACGATCAGCACACGCTGCTTCTGCAATTCGAGCAGCAGATTCTCTGCCTGCGCGGCGCCATCCGGCGAATCGAAGAGCCATGCACTCAGGGTTGCCATCGTTTTCCTTTCTTCTCCAGACGGCGCACTGCCGCCAGCGTAGATACGACTGGCCAAGATTGTACGATGCAAAGATGAAGATCAGGGCTGGATTGCCAACGCCCGCTGGGGATTGTCCACCATGATCTGCCGCACCTCCGTCGCCGCGAAGCCGGCGTCCATCAGCATCACCGGAAACGACTCCATCAGATAGCGCAATCCTGGCTGCCCGCCATAGGCCAGCCAGGACGACTTGCGCGCCATCCCGCCCGAAACCAGCAGCTGCCCCAGATGACCGGCACTCGCCAGATGCCGGAGCATGTCCGCCCGGGCACGATCTGAGACGGTCGTTTCATCCGAGACCTGGTCGAATGCGACGAACGCGCCGGTTTCCAGAACCCGCATCAGATACGTCTCGTCCAGTGCGGAATCGAGACAGCCGGCGATCACCCGATCGGGAGCAACGCCCGCATCCCGCAGCAGGGCCAGTTGCTCCAGCGCCATCGTCCCCCGCTCCGGCCGGATGCTGATCGGCACGCCGGTCTCCCGATGCGCAATCGCGGCGGCAAGGACCACCCTCCGCTCGACTTCGGTGATCTCGTTCGAGCTGCTTCCGGTAACGAACACGCCCGCGCGCATTGGCGATCCCGCGATACCGTTGCGGATTTCAGCGATGCCGATCGCGGCGATTTCGTTCGCGGTGCGGTCGCCAACCAGTGGCGCGGCCGACCGGTGCGGTCCGTATCCCGTTGCAACGACGATATGCACCGGCACCCGTTGCGCAACCCAAAAGGTGGCCGCCGGATTGCGTCCCGCATCGGCGGTGGTCGAATCCACCACCGCCCGCACACCGGCGAACGAGGCATCTTCCAATTCGGCCAGGGCGGCATCGACCGAATCGAGTATCCGGTCCGGGTCGTCCGCACCATCGTTCTGCGGCTGCACGATCACATGCTCGCTTGGAAGGGTGACTCCGAGCGCGCCGGGATCGACCGGCCCGAGCGCCGTCATCACATGCGGCGCATCGAGCGCAAAATCGTCCGCCGATTCGTCCGGTTCGAACGACTCGCCCGGTTCCAATCCGAAATCGTAGACCTCGTCGGTCATGGTCCCCAGTGCCTCTGTTCGGTCTCCAATCGCGAGTCGCGGATCCTGAGTAGAACCTGGACGCGGCAAGCAGCGCCCGGAACTCACGATTGGAACCCATGAACTACGGAATCGCCGTCACCATCGCACCATCGGCCTGCACCGAAATGCCGCTCAGATAGGATGCCGCTGGCGAAAGCAGGAACGCGCCGATCCGGCCCATCTCCTCCGGTTCGCCATAGCGCCCCAAGGGAATCGTCTTGCTCATCTGGGCGACCTGCTCCTCGACCGAAATCCCCTGCGCCTCGGCCCGGCCCTTGTCGAGCGTGCGCACCCGGTCGGTATCGAATCGCCCCGGAGCCAGGCTATTGACCCGGATCCTGGGACCGAGCTCTCGCGCCAGCACCTTTGCCATCGCCGCCACACCGGGACGCAGCACATTCGATGTGTCCAGATTCGGAATCGGCTGCCGGACCGAGGTCGAGGTGATGAAGAGGATCGCGCCCTCGTTTTCGATCTTCGGAGTCAACGCCCGCAAGATGCGAATCGGCCCGCCGATGAGCAGTTCGAACGATTGCGCCCATTGGGCATCGCTGAGTCCCAGCACCTCGCCCGGTGGTGGCCCGCCCGCATTGACCAGCATGCCATCGAGCCCACCGAGCTTGTCGTCGACCGCCCGTGTCAGCGTCTCGACCGCGCCCGGGCTGGCAATATCGACCGCCACATATGAGGCGCTCGGACCGATACCGGCGGCGGCCTTTTGCAGCGCCGCTTCGTCCCGGGACATCAGCAGCACAGTCGCGCCCTCGGCCGCCAGCACGGTGGCGATCGCTTTGCCCAGTCCCCGGCTGCCGCCGCCGATCAGAAAGCGCTTGCCCTGCAAACCCAGATCCATCTAGATGCCTCCCAAATGTCTCACGCGTTCTTCGAATCCGTTGATTTCCTCGATGGTGGTCAATGCGCCGAGTTCCAGATCGTAACCGCGCGATTCCCCCGGCTGGAGAATGATCAGCTCGCCCCGTTCCCGCGCATCCAGACGTCCGGCTGGCCGGTTCGTGCATGGTTCGATACCGACCACATACGTGCCTTCGCCCATCATGCGCCACACGAAGTGAGCGGGAAGCTGCCGTACGTCGAAAATCTCATACGCGCCGATACCGCGCGCGCGATTGACGATCCCGACTGGCGCCTTCCCGTCCGGCTCCGCAATGATGTCGTGTTCGATCACCTCTTCGACGAACGCTGGTTGGGGCGCATCGAGCCGCCGGTAGTTGCCCGGTTCGAAATCGCCCCGGGGAATCGCGGCCCGGGTGGGCACCAGGAGCTGAGAACCGTCATCGACCACGGGGAAACCGATATTGATGTGATAGAGAAGCATATGCGGCGTCGGATCCCAACCGGCGTTGAGCACATCGTCGTGGAGGGTGAAGCTCGAATCCCCCACCCGCGCTTCGATCCGGCGCCGGAGCATCAGGTTCTCCCCGAACACCGACGCCTGGCTGACCTCGCCCTCGGCCCAGAGGATCGCCTCGTCTCCCTCCCAGCGAGTCCCGTATCCGACCAGTCTGGCCGGTCGATTGGACACCCGCCCATGGAGTCCGAAGGTCTCGGTTTGCTTGGGCGGATAGTGATAATGCGCGGCGGTGTCCTCGGCCATGAAGAGCGCATGGTCCAGACCGCCCGTGGTCAGCAAACCGCCGCCCCAATTGCGCAGGAACCCGAGATCGGCATACTCCCCGAACCAGGGACCACCATAACCGACCGCCGATTCCCAACCGAGCGGTATCCCCTGGTAGTCGCAACGCCCGATATCGAACGCCCGGTCGACCAGCACGTCGAACCCGAACCCGGACCCGGTACGGAATTCCAGCACCCGCACCCCGCGTTCGTTCCCATCCCCCAACGTAACCAGACGAACCCCGGCAATTTGCTCGAATCGCCCAACTCGTTTCATCACCTCGGGACGGGTGAAATCCGAACCCCAAAGCTTCACCATACGCAGTTTCTCCTCACATCATCGATCCGCTGCCAAGCGACAGGGGCCGCGTCTACCCCACTGGGGGCACGGTTTCCAGCAGATCGTCCAGCAAGCCGAGCGCGAATCGGTCGGGTGTGGGCGCGGGCTGTCGAACCACGCCATGCGCGATTGCGCCACGCCGCCGCAAGATCTCCTTGCGCAATGCGACTCCGGCTCCCGGTTGCGCTTCGAACACCATCAACGGCAGCGCACGGCCGTACGCATCGGCCGCGCGCGCCCGGTCGCCCTGCTGGAAGGCCGAAACGATCTCGACCAGCATGTCCACCACGGCAAATCCGGTCATGGCTCCGGCGGAACCGGCATCGAGCTCGTGCAGGAGCGAGACCCCACCGAGACCGCCGAAGATTTGATATCCGGGTTCGGCCTGGCGCAATGCATGCATCTTGACGGCCGTGGGTGGGTCTTCCAGTTTGCAGACCGATCCCGGTGGCAACCGCTCGTACAGCGAGGCGATGAATTCGACCGGCATCTTGACCCCGCTGGATGTCGGATGATCCTGCACGATCAACGGAATGGTCAGGTCGGCCGCGATACGTGCGAAATGCTCGTTCAATGCCGGACCCGCGGCGCTGCCGGGCGGGGGCGAGACCATCACCGCCGCAACCCCCATCGCCTGCGCTTCCAGCGCGCGTTGGCGCGCCACCGCCGTGGCGTTATGCGTGATGCCGACCGAGATCTGCAGCCGATCGCCCGCATGATCAAGCGCGGTCGAGAGCACTTGGCGACGCTCATCGTCGTTCAATCGGTCGGCTTCTCCAAGCACGCCGAGTACCAGCGCGCCCACGGCGCCTCCGCGCGCCAGATAGTCGATCAAGGTGCGCACACTCGCCAGATCGAGCGATTCATCCGGCAAGAACGGGGTCGCGGAGATGCAATGCACTCCCGGTTTCAATCCATCGGCCATTGCACCTCTTCCTCGCTTCCGATCGCTTCGCGCCATGCGGCGTACCATGACGGAATTGCACCATATTCCCGCACGTTGTGGTGCGCGCCCGCGCGCCCGTTCTCGATTCGCGATACCCGCCGCAGTCACCAGAGCGGGCCGGACGCTCGCGGTACTATGAACGACTCCAGATGCATTCTGCCGCGCTGCGGCCCGCGAGGATACCGATGGTCGACCGCGACGAAGACACGATGCCCCCGGCGGCGTCCGACCTCGAGGGAGAAATCGCCAGCGAACGCGATAGTGAGCTCAGCCGGCTGATCAGTCTAAGCGACGGCGTTTTCGCCTTCGCAATGACCTTGCTCGTTGTCAACGTCCAGATACCCGATCTCTCCGACGATGAGGCCCAGACCCAGCTCGCTCATGATGTCATGCTTCTCTGGCCGCAAATGCTTTCGTTCGTCATTGGGTTTCTCGTGATCGGCTTCCTCTGGAGCTCGCACCGCCGGCTCTTTGCCCGCGTGCGCGATTTCGACGACCGCCTGACGCGATACAACATTCTGCTGCTGATGCTGGTCGCATTTCTTCCGTTCCCGACCAGCATTCTCGGCCGCTACGGAGATCTCGCCGTTCCGTCGATCTTCTACGCTCTCGTCTTCTGCGTCATATCGTTTCTGTTCATCCTGATCCTCGATCATCTCGACCGGCATCGCTCGTTGATGACCCGCGATGGCGCGGGCTACGACTTTGCCCGGGTCAAAACGCGGCACCTGGTGTCTGCCGGCGTCTTTCTGCTCTCGATCCCGATCGCTTGGCTGGTTCCCGGCGCTGGACAACTCGCCTGGTTCTTGCTGCTGTTCAACCACCCGATCACCGAGCGACTCTTGCCCCATCTGCCCGGACCCTTCGAGGAGCACCGGCGCCCTTAGCCGACAGGCCGCAACTGTGCCGACGCTGGACTTCGAATCAGCCTTCGCCACGATCCTCGTACGACGTTTTCGCCCAGAGCGCGGCCCCGACCACACCCGCCTCATACCCCAACGCAGCCGGGCGGAATTCGACCTTGTCGATCTCGGTCACATGGCAATGGGCGCGGGCCGTCCGCTCGATCTGCTCCCAGTAGTATCCGTGCGGTTTCAGCACCCCACCGCCCAGCACCACCACCTCGGGCGCCAGCGCCGAGATCGCCCCGGCTACAGCCAACCCAAAATGAGTGCCCGCATATTCCAGCACATATCGGGCCATGGGATCGCCCGCTTGCGCGGCGCGCTCGACGATTTCCGGGGTCATCTTGTTCAGATCGCCACCGACCATTTCGCGCATGATGGTCATTTCGCCCATGACGAGCAACCGGTTGGCTTCGCCGATGATCGCGGGACCGGCGGCATAGGCTTCGGCGCATCCGCGATTGCCGCACCCGCATTTGGGTCCATCGGGATTGACGATCAGATGCCCCAGCTCGCCCCCGGCTCCGCCCAGCCCCATGTTCACGCGGCCATGGGCAATGATGCCGCCGCCGATACCGGTGCCGATCGCATAGCAGAGCGCGGTGGCAACTCCCTTGGCGGCTCCGACCTCATGCTCGGCCACCGTGGCCGCGCGCACATCGTTGATCAGAAAGACCGGTAATCCCAGGGCCGCGGACATCGGCGGCCCGATCGGGATATCCGGCCAATGTCCTGGAAAATTCGTCAGGAAGATACTGAGGCCCCGATCCATATCGAGCACCCCGGGCACGGCCACCCCGACCGCCCGGACGATCTGCTCGCCGGTCGCCGCCGCGATCATCGCACCAGCGCCGTCGATCATCCGGGCAATGACGGCGTCCTCGCCCTCACTCGACTCCGTCAGACAACGATCGCTTGCCAGCACCACGCCGTCGTTGTCGACCAACGCGAACTTGATGGTGGTGCCCCCGAGGTCGACACCGACAAAACAGGAATTCGAGCTGGCCATCAGGGTGTTCCGGCTCCTATCCACAGATCGATCGGCCGCTCGATTCCCCGCGGCACGCGAAAGGGAAGCCGCACGGTCGCGCCGATGCGAGCGGACCGGTAGGCGGCATAGACGACTTCCAGCGCATCCCGGCCCGTCCGGCCATCGAGCCAGGCCGGTTCGTTGCGCGCGATGCATTCGACGAAATATCGCATCTCCTGCAGGTAGCCGCGGTTCCACAGATCGTCGAACCCGGCGAAACTCCAGCCCTGGGTCGCTTGGTCGGTTTGGGCGCCAGCGGAATACCCGGTCGAAGACCAGGTCGGCAGCGCATTGCCGAACGAGAGATCGGCTCGGGTATGACCGCTGGTGCCATAGACCTCCAGCCGGTCGTCGAATCCGCCGCCCTTGGCCCAGGAGCTTTCGATCACTGCCATCTGGCCGCCCGCGAAATTCAGAATCGTCACGGCATGATCGTCGGCGTCGGTCCGGTCGCCATGAACGAAGGTGCCCATGGACGAGGTCACATGGGTCACAGCGGCATTGGAAAGCAACCAGCGCGCAAAGACGATGCCCTGTACCCCCACGTCCATCAGCGCCCCGCCACCGGAGCGTCTGGTATCCCAGGACCAGGAACTCCGCGGACCGGCATATTCCAGACTGTGTTTGATCAGAAAGACCTCGCCCACCGCGCCATCATGCACCAGCTCGCTTGCCCTGGCGTATTTCGGGGCGAAACAATGAGGCGCGGCATACAGCAGCTGCAATCCGGCCTCCTCGAAGACCGCGATCATTGCATCGGCATCCGCAAGCGTGGTCGCGAGCGGTCGTTCGCAGATGACATGCTTTCCCGCGGCGGCGGCTTCGATCGCGATTTCGGCATGCAGATCGCTCGGAGCGGCCAGCAGGACGGCATCGAGCTCGTCGATTTTCAGCAGGTCGCGATAGTTGGTGAGCGCGCGAGGGATATCGTGCTGTTTGGCGAAATCGACCACGCGATGCAGATTCGGCGCGGCGACCGCGACGATGTCGCAACCGGAAGTCCGCGCCATGGCGCGCGCGTGCAGAGCCGCGCCGGAACCGGCCCCGATGATGCCGGTTTTGACCGTGTTCGTCCCCGCCTGCTCAGTCTCCATGCGCGCCGGTCATTTGATATACGGACGCAAGACATCGCGCGTCAGAGAGAATCCCCGTTTCACCAGCTCATCGGTTCCCTCGAAGGTGCGATCCTCGTGCTCGATGCTGACGACATAGTCATATCCGATGGCATAGAGCGCGGCCATGAGCTCGGGCCAGCGGACCTCGCCCAATCCCGGCAGGCGCGGAATAGCCCAGCGAAAACCGGGAGCGAGAATACCGTCCTGATAGAGCATCTCCCGGTCGATCCGCATGTCCTTGGCATGGACGTGGAAGATGCGATCCCGGAAATCGCGGATCGGCCGGATTTCATCGATGAACTGCCAGATCAGATGCGAGGGATCGTAGTTCAAACCGAAATGATCGTCCGGGATGATCTCGAACATCTTCGTCCAGATCGCCGGGGAATACGCCAGATTCTGTCCGCCGGGCCAGGTATCGTCCCAGAGCATGGGGCAGTTCTCGATCGCGATCTTGATCCCCCGCTCTCGGGCATATGCCACGATCGGCGGCCAGACCCGTGCGAACGCCTCCAGGTTTTCGGTCGCGTATTTCGTCTGGTCGGCGCCGATGAACGTACCAACGATGGGCGTCTCCAGCAACACCGCGGCGTCGATCACCTTTTTCAGGTGGTCGATCAGGAACGCGCGCTGCGGTCCGTCGGCCCCGAGGATATTCGGGTAATAGGCCAGCGCCGAGATCTCCAGTCCGTTGTTCGTCAGCATCGCCCGGATTTCAGTGGCCCCGCGCTTGTCGAGCGACTCGACATCGATGTGGGTGACCCCTCCATAGCGGCGGTCGCTTCTGGTTTGCGGCCAGCAGGCCACCTCCAGCGTGCCGAATCCACTTTCGGCCGCCCAGGTAACGAGCTCGGACAATGACAGATTCGGCAACGCGGCGGTCAGGAATCCCAGCTTCATCTCCGTGTTTCCTCTCTCGATCCAGCGCCGGCGATCCCCGGGAAACGAGCTGGGCCAACCACCAATCCAACCGGGAGATCGGTGAGAACAGCGCTCGTTCATGATCGCGGCGTAGCATTCTCTCCGGTGCTGGCGCCGCAAGGTCCGAAACTCGAACTCCAGACGCTGGGCGCCGCATTCAGGAAAGGCACGTTCGATCGTCCAGCCTACCAAATCTCAGCGGCGGCAACCGGCGCGACATTCGACCAGCCGTTGGGCGTTCGCGCTCGTGTCGATCCTGTTCGCCGCCAACGTGGCCGCCAGCTGGTTGCTGTTCGGCGCCGCATTCGCAAACAGCCGGTCCGATCTGCCCCAACGGGCGGCGGCAATCTGGCGGGTGGGCGTTGCCGAGCTCGGTGAGAAACCGCATCTGGTTCCCAATCCCCCGGCGGCGCCAATTCGGTTTTGCGATGGCGTCAGTCCGGACGATCAGCAGGCGATCGGCCAGGGGGTCGCGCTCTTGCGGGGAACCGAAGCGGGCGCGCGCCTCTACGATCTGCTCGAACGTGAGGGCGTTTGCATCGGCGTTGGCGATTTCGAATTCAATTCGGCCTACGCCCGGTCGCGCTGGTCTCCGGGCGCGGGCTGGTCGGACAGCGAAATCGTCATCGGCGCCTCCTATGTCGATTGGCTCTATCCCGATATCATCGCCGCCATCCTGGCGCACGAAGCGACGCATATCGAACGCGCGGTCGCTGGTACTGCCTGCTATTACGCCAACGCCTGCACCACGTTGCCGAACGGGGTCGAACTCGAAGAAGAAGTCGTCGCTCATCAAGCCGAAGCCGAATGGTGGATCGCCGCCTACGGGCGCGACGGCAAAGATCGCGCGTTTACCATCGATGTATCGGAAAATCGATTGAAGGCAGCCTATCTGCAGGGGCCGGATGCGTTCCGCGCCTATGTGCGCGAGATGCGCTCGGACAAACGCGAAGGAGAAGGAATATGACGATGCATCCCTGGGTCGAGAAATATCAGTCGCGAATCGGCATTGCCTTGCAGGGCGGCGCCACCCTCACCGACCCCGACCCGAATGGCGTCGTCATACGTGCCGGTCTGCTGGCGGAAGCGACCGGACTCGACGGATTCTTCATGGGGGACCATCCCGGCAACTCGCCGGAGGTCTTCGTCCATCTGGCCGCGCTTGCGCGCGAAACAGAACGGATCGAGCTCGGTTCGATCGTCTATTGCGTCTATTACCGGCATCCGGTCATGTTCGCCCGGCAGATCGCCGATCTCGACCAGCTCAGCAACGGCCGTGCATTGATCGGACTCGGCATCGGCTGGAATGCACCCGAATTCGCCCGGCTCGGGATGGAGATGCCACCGGTCCCCGAACGGCAACGGGCCCTCGGTGAATATGTCGAGATCGTGAACGGCGTCTACAACGATGTCCCGTTTACCTTTGTTGGCGAGACGTTCACGACCGACGCGGCATTCATCTATCCGCCCCCGGTGCAGCAGCCACGCCCGCCGGTCGTCATTGCCGGCGGTGGAGAAAAAGCCACCCTCCGGCAGGTTGCCCGCTATGCCGATGCCTGCAATTTCGGTCCCGGCACGAACACCGGCGCGGTTCGGGGAGCCGATTCGGTCGCCAGCCGATTCGAGGTGCTGAAACGGCATTGCGACGAGGTCGGGCGCCCCTACGAGGAGATCCTGCGCACCCATTTCACATCATGGATTTTCATTGCCGAAACCGAACGCGATGTGCAAGCCAAAAGGGAAAAATACTTCCCCGACGGATTGACCGGAGAACAGCGGATCACCCGGGTATTCGGCACGCCCGACCAGATCGTCGCCTATTACCGCGAGCTGATCGACGCCGGCGTCCAATACTTCGTCATGCAAACCCAGGACGCCGGCGACACCGAAACGATCGAATTGCTCGGCCGCGAGGTCGCCCCACGCCTACGGCAGTTGTAGTCGTGAGTCTTGAGTCGTGAGTCTTGGGTCTTGAGTCGTGAGCCCTGAGTCTTGAGAGTCTGCTGAGA
>JBIQLF010000023.1:10310-17661 GCA_044464585.1 Thermomicrobia bacterium | reverse complement strand
GTCGTGAGTCTTGGGTCTTGAGTCGTGAGCCCTGAGTCTTGAGAGTCTGCTGAGATCCTGGTGCCCGACTCGTATCGTACGCCCCAAAGCCCAGACCCCGTCTCTCACGACTCAAGACCCAAGACCCGCCTAATCCGGTAAACCCAGATCGCCCAAGAAGCGGCTGGGGCGGCGTTGCTCGCCGTTGACCTGCCGGGCATGGGTGACGATCAGCAGATCGCGGGCGCGGGTCATCCCGACATAGAACAACCGTCGCCCTTCCTCGACATCGGGTTCATAGGGAAAGACATATTGATCGTCCTCGGCGCCGAGCATGATGACCACCGGCCATTCCCGGCCCTTGGCGGCATGGATCGACATCATGGCAACCCGGTTCTCATCCGCATGTTCGACATCGGTCGACACCGCCAATTCGAACCATCGCACGAACCCCTGCAACGAACGATCGCTATGCGTCCGCTCGTAGACATCCACCGATTCGAGCCACTGCCGTTCGATCCGTTCCCAATGAGCGTCGCCCGCATCAGCCATCAATTCGATCGACTCCAGCGCCCCACTCGCGGCAGTCAAACGCCCCGGCAACGCCAGCAGCGCCCCGGCCCGCTCGGGCGCGATCCCTTGTCCCAGCGCATACGCCCGCCGGCCGGCCACTTTCAGCAGCTGGCTATCGAAATCGGTCCGCTGCCGGAGCGCAACCGACGCGGCCACCAAAGGCAGCTCCTCGCTCAGCAAGGTCGTCCGTCGCTCCTGACCGATCTCTTTCATCAACCGCACGAAAACCCGCGCGGTCAACATGGCGTCCAGTCCGGCGCGATGCTGACTCCGCAGCGCGATTTCCTCTTTGGTCAATGCCGCATCGAGATTCCAGCGTTCGCCCGGGTGCAAGCGCTTCCAGATCTTCATGGTGTCGATCGAATAGCGCGGCGGCGATGGCAATCCACAATCGTCGCAATATCGTCGCAGCACGGGCAGATCGAACCCGTCGATGTTGTGCCCGACCAGCGGGGTCCCGCCCACGAAATCGAGAAATGCCCGGACCGCTTCGGCGGGTCCCGGAGCATCGGCAACATCCCGCCAGCGCAAACCGGTCAGATTGGTGACGTCCGCTACGATCGCATCCGGTCCCGATGGCCGCACCAGCATATCGAAGCGCCGGTCGGTGATCTGGCCGTTCTCGACCACGACCGCGCCGATCTGCAGGAGCTCGGCGGAACCGACATGCGCGCTGGTCGTTTCCAGATCGAACACGACGAACCGCTGCCGCCGGGACGAATCGAACAGTTCATCGAGCCGCTGGCAGAGCCGGTAGACCAGCGCCGCACAGGTGAAATGACCAGCATTTCGCTCCAGATCCATCAGCGAAAAGGTGAATGCTGGCTCGTCGGTCGTTTCACCGAGACGCACAGTCCGGCCGAACCCATCCTCGATCGTCCGCTGCATGATCGAAACCGCGAGCAGATGATCGGCGCTGGATTCGTCGAACACGAGCCGGATCGCGACTCCTTCGCCGATCGCCTCGTGCACCACCTCGGCCACCGAATCGACCGCTTTGGCAAGTTCGTGCAATGTCGCCTGGAAGTTCTCGCGTTCGACCGCGGGCACGGGATCGCGACGTCGGCGCACCAGCGGCAATACCCGTTCCACCCCAGAGCGCGCATCGTCCACGCTGCCAACATCGCGCGCCAGCGCCTGCAGGAACCGCTCGATCCCCAGGGCCCCCAGCGGCGTCACCGTCGAGCGGAGCAATTCCGGACGCGTTGCCAATTCGGTCAGGCCCAGATCGTTCCCGCGAGCCGCAGTTCGCAATTGCATCATCGTCAGTTCGTCGACCAGCACTCTGGGCCAGTTCACCGCCGGTTCGAAGGTGCGGTCATCGAGCGCCGCCACCAATTGCAGATAGCGAAATCCCTCGATCACCAGTCGGTCATCGTAGAACCGGTTTTGCTGGATGCGCGCCACCGGCACATCGTTGCCCAGCAGCACATCCTCGATCACATTCGCCCGGTTGTGCGTGCGATAGATGATGGCAAAATCGCGATAGGAACGTCCTTTGCGCACACCCGCACGAACGGCATCCAGAATCCAGCCGGCCTCATCGACATCCGAAACGTGCTGGCGCACGAAGGGCGCGGTGGCTCCGGTCCGCACCGGACGGCTCTCGACCGCTCCCTCCCCCGCGCGAATGAGATGGTTCGACGATTGGACCAACCGCTCGATCGATCGGAAATTCTCCCGAAGCTCGAATGGTTCTGGCCGGTAGTCGGTCCGGAATCGCTGCAACATCGTACCGGCATCGGCGCCGCGAAAGCCGAAGATCGCCTGATTCGGATCGGCCACAGCCAGCACCTGGCGTCCCGGCAGGCTGCCGGGCGCGAGCGCGCTCAATAGCCGGTATTGCTCGAACGACAGATCGTGATATTCGTCCACGAAGACGAATCGCAATCGTTCGTGCAGCGGCGCGCGCACCTCGGCGTTGTCCCAGATCAGCTCGGCCGACTTGACGATCAGATCGTCGAAATCGAGCAGGTTCGCATCGCGCATCTGCTGCAAATAGGCGGCCTCGATCGCCTCCATGACCGCCAGATCGAACGGCGGGCGCTTGGCCGGTTCCGTCCCGGGATTGCATTTCCGATGGCTGATCCAATAGCTCGCGTGCCGCACCCAATCGGGCCGGTCGGTCCGCACGCGCGCGCTCACCCCGGCGCTCAGCAGAAGATCGTCCCGCCGATAGTCGTCGCATATCTGGAAATTCTCGGAGATCCCGGCTTCGGGCCCGTGCCTGCGCAAAAAGTCATAGGCCCAGCTATGCATGGTCGAAGCGCGCACATGCGGGCTGGCATGATCGGCGATACGGTCGCGCAGCTCGCGCCCGGCTTTGTTCGTGTAGGTCAACGCCAGCAGCTCGTCCGGGTGCGCGCGGCCCGTTTCCAGCAGCCACTCGATCCGTTTGGCGATCGTATGCGTCTTGCCGCTGCCCGGTGGCGCGATGACCAGCATATGCCGGTCGAGTCGTTCGTTTGCAACGATCCGGCGCTGGCTGGCAGATAATGTGGGCTGTTCGGGCATGCCGGAAAACCGCCGAGACGACGCAGGGGAAGCAACGTTGCGGGTCACTGGCAGAGAGTCTAAAACAGGAGCGCAGCCAAGTCACATGAGCGGATCACATCCCACCTACGCGCGCGAGCTGGATGTCGCCAGAGAAGCGGCTCGCGCGGCCGGAGCAGCCGTGCTCGATTTCTACAATGCCCAATCCGCCGAGTCCTATATCAAAAAAGACGGATCGGTCGTCACCGATGCCGATCTTGCCGCCGACCGCATTATCCGCGGAGCGATCCTCGATACATTCGCGAACGACGCACTCCTGACCGAAGAGGGCGTCGACGACGAAGCCCGGCTGGCGAATCGCCGGGTCTGGATCGTCGATCCGATCGACGGCACCAACCAGTTCGTCGAACGCACGGGCGAATTCGACATGCTCATCGCGCTCGTGGTCGATGGCCGCCCGGTCGTCAGCGTCACCTATCAACCGACCGAGGATGTGCTGTTGTCGGCCGCGATCGGCCAGGGCGCGACATTCGAACGAAACGGGGAACGCGGCACATTGCGATTCACCGCGTTGCCGCAGGAAGCGCCACCCCGGTTGATGACCTCCGTCTGGCTGGGCTATCCGGAGAACTTCCCGTTTTTCGAGCGGATGGCGATCCGGCTGGCCGCCCCAGCGCCGCTGGTTTCCTCGACCGGAATCTCGATCCGGCGCATCATGCCCGGCTCCCAGGAAGCCGATGCCGTCATTGGCTATAAAGTGAACGAAACCCTCGACGGCCAGACCTTCGCCTGGGAATGGGATTTCGCCGCGCCCGATCTCATCATCCACGAAGCCGGCGGCAGCATGACCGATCTGCTCGGGCACACCCACCGGTACAACAAGCGCATTCCCCGCAACGAGCGGGGGGTCATCTTCAGTGTCGATCCGGTCACCAACCGTCGCGTCGTCGACGCCATCGCGCTCGAACGCGCCGTGCAGGGATGATATCCGGGTCTTGGGACTTGGGCCCTGAGTCCTGAGCGCGGACGTGGAGGAGGGCGTTCTTGCCCGCTCCTTCCGCAGCTCTACGTCACATGACGAATTCCCAGGTCTCAGGTCCTGCCTACAGCTCCGCTGCCGCGGCCTCGTCCAGGATCACCGTCACCCGCTCGGGCGCCAACCGGAGCCACGAGGCGGGAACATCCGCCGACATCGGCTCGCGCAATGCCCGCCGGATGATTTCGGCCTTGCCCGCCCCAGCCGCGATCAGCACGATCCGCCCCGATTCGAGCAACGTACCCACGCCCACGGTCATGGCCTTGGTCGGCACGCTGGCGCCATGAAAATACCCCGCCGCCTGATCGATCGAATCCTGACCCAGATCCACCACCCGCGTGCGCGTATCCGCTCCCGAGCCCGGCTCGTTGTAGGCAATATGGCCGTTGTTGCCGATCCCCAGCACGGCCAGCGCCAGATGACCCGCGGCTCCGATCGCATCATCGTATCGTTTGGCCGCGGCCCCAGGCTCGGGATCGTCGACCGGAAGCGTATGGACATGCTCCATCGGAATCCCGGCTGGCTCGATGAATGTCCGTTTCAACCATGAGGTGAGGGTATTCGGATCGTCCGGCGTCACACCCAGGTATTCATCGAGACAGAAAAGCTGGAACCGGCCGAGATCGACCTCGCCACGTTGCGACGCCGCGATCAACACTTCGAACATTCCGACCGGGGTGTTGCCCGTCGGCAGGGCGATCGGAGCGGTTGGATTCGTTTCCAACACCCCGGCCACGATCTGCGCGGCCATCTCGCTCATCTCGTCCGCGTTCTTCACGACTACCAGCGTGGGTTGCTGTTCCATCCCGAACCGTGCTCCTCCTGAATCCATCGTCGCTAGACTTGAGATAATACCGTGCGACGAATGGGCGTCGCGCTCATGCGAGGGAACCAAGCGTTTTCCATGTCGATATCCTCCAACATCGCCACCGCGCTGGAACAGATCGAGAGCTGGATCGGCGATTCCGGCGTTCCGGGCGCCGCGGCGGTCGTTTGGCATCGTGGCGAGATCGCCGGCCGCCGCTATGCCGGCGAAGCCCAGCCCGGTATCCCGGTCGACGAGCGGACGCTCTTCGGACTCGCCTCGGTCACCAAGCCGATGACCGCCGCCACGATCATGACCCTGGTCGAAGCCGATCAGCTCGGTCTCGACGAACCGGTCGCAACCTATCTGCCCGAGTTCGCAACGGGTTCCTCGTCCGACGATTCGCTGCGCGGCCTGCGTGGCCAGGTCACGATTCGGCAACTCCTCTCGCACACCTCCGGCTTGCCTGAAGATCTTCCGCGCGGGGCCTTCAGCAGCCGCGAAGCGCCCACACTGCGCCAATTGACCGATGCCATGCTGCGCCAGCCACTCTGGCGCCCGCCCGGCACCGAACTGATCTATTCCAACACCGGGTACGGTGTGCTCAGCCGGGTCGCCGGAGCAGTCACCGGGCGGGATTTCTGGGAGCTCGCCCGGGAGCATGTATTCGAACCGCTCGAATTGCACGAGACGATCGCTCGTCCCGGTCCGGAGTTGGATCGCCGGATCGCCCGGGTGCGCGATGTCTATGGGCAGGGCCGGCCCACCGAGTCATACAACAGCCAATACTGGCGCGATCTCGCCATTCCCTGGGGTGGGCTCTATGGCTCCCCCGATGATGCGGTTCGATTCGCGGCGACCTTCCTGCTGCACGGCGACGGGTTCATCGTTCCGGAGCTGGCCGACGAGATGATCACCGATCAAGTCCACGGGTTGAAAGGCGAAGTCCAGGCGGCTCGCGTCATGTGGCCGCTTGCCTGGTGGGGACTCGGTTGGGAAATCAAAGGACGCAAAGCCAAGCACTGGACCGGCAATCTCACCTCGCCCCAGACATTCTGTCATTTTGGCGCTGCCGGCACCCTCCTCTGGGCAGATCCAACTCTCGATCTCGCCGCCGCCATCTTCGCCAACCGCGCAACCTTCCATCTCTGGCCGTTCGTTCCCCCGCGCTGGGCGCGATTGTCCGACGCGCTGGTGGAGGCAGTGACGGGTTAGGTCCGGGGCCCCGGATCCAGAAAACGGCCAGCACTGGCGACGGCTCCGGCGCCCCGATCGTCACCCGACATCGCGGGGTCCGAAAGCCCGGGGGAGAAGGTCGGAAAATGGCACGATCTGCGGACCGTCGCTCGTATGGAAGATCATCCAGAGTTCTTCACCGGCCGGTTTGAATTCGTTGATGACCTGGCGGCACCCCCCACACGGCGTAACTGTTTCCAGGCGTGGCGCAAAGACGGCAACTGCCCGGATTTCGCGAGCCCCCGCCGCCACCGCTGTGCCGATCGCGACCCGCTCCGCGCAATTGCCGAGCGGATAGCTGGCGTTTTCGACATTGCATCCGGTCACGATCGCGCCGTCCGAGGTCAGCACCGCGGCACCCACGGGGAACTGTGAATACGGCGCATATGCATGCTCGGCCGCCTGCTTCGCCGCATCGAGGAGCTGCCCGGCAAGGGCCAGGCTCGGTTTTGCGCCCACGGTCATTCCTCCTGCAACCCGGTATCCTTTGACGATATCGTCGCGCGACCGTCAGAAAGCATCCGCATCATGACAGATCCCATCGAACCGATCGCCCTGCGTCTGGCCGCGTTCATCAACGAAGCGCTCGAGCTCGGCGAAGACCCGAACGCGCTGGCCGAAGAGATCCTGCCATTCAAACGCGATCCCAATGCTGGGATTTCGACCATCGAGCTCGATTCATCGATCGGTGTCGCGGCCTTTCTGATCTATCACTACGAGTTGAACATCTCCGACGACGAGGGGCAAAAAGGGAGCGATCTCTTCCAAAGCGATCTGCGCACCCTCGAACGCGCCGCCTCCCTGAATACCCCCGGTCCCCGCATCTTGGCTCATGCGGTGACCGACGACGAGGCGTTCATTCTGGCCACCACCCCTGCCACCCATCGCGCGCTTACCGGAACCGGCCCGGACGAAACCGCTCAGTCCGTTCCCGAGGAACAACGCGACGAGGTCCGCAAGGAAACCGCCACCAATCTGCTCCGGCTGCTCTCCGAGGCCAATGCCCAGGCGCGCGACTGGCTGGCCGCCATGCAGCTCTCCGGCGAGACCGCCACCACCGAACAGATCGAGTTCTACCCCGAAGAAACCGGTCTCGCGCTCTTCCTGCTGGACGAGAGCAACATCCGCCAGCTCTTGCAAGTCCTCAACGTCATGGTCCAATCGGCCCGGGACAATCTCAACAACCAGAACGGAAACTAGCACGCAGCCGTCAGCCGTCAGCCGTCAGC
>JBIQLF010000023.1:1996-10210 GCA_044464585.1 Thermomicrobia bacterium | reverse complement strand
CAGCCGTCAGCCGTCAGCCGTCAGCAAGAGTATCGCCCGCAATCGCATTCGACTTCTCAAAACTCAGGACCCAAGACTCAAGACCGATTTGCGTCTGCTGACGGCTGACCGCTGACTGCCGACTGCTCACTCCGCACATACCGCTGCTGCCAAGCCTCGGCGGTTTCCTTGGGAACCCGGACGAAGACGCCGGTCGCTTCGGCAAGCAGGGTATCGTCCGACGCCCGCCGGATCGTCGCTTTGACATCGACCGTACGACTCTGGACCGCAACGATTTCCGCCTTCGCGATCGTTGGCACGCCGATTTCGACTGGCTTCCGGAAGACCGCATTCAATCGGCCGGTCACCGCCCAGATACCGGCATTCGTGATCGCCCAGGCCATCACTTCGTCGAATACCGTCGAGATGATGCCGCCATGCACCATCCCCTCGTAGCCCTGATGATTCACCACCGGCGTCCAATGCGCATGGACCGCTCCATCCGGTTCGGCGAAAAAGGCCAGATGCAATCCCCAGGGATTCGATGCCCCGCAACCGAAACAATTGTGGTCATCGCGAACAGCGATTCGATGAGCGGCGGACTCGTCGGTCATAGTGCATCCCCGGAACATAGACGCGATTCGGTACAGTTGCAGTTCGGGTGGCGCGGTATGCCACCGAAGGAACCAGCAGATGCCGCAAAACTACCATCAACCATCCCGAACGGCCGAATCGCCAGTCCGCGAAGTCGGCCTCGATGAGGCCCTCGCGCTCATCTCCGGTCATGCGCCGCTGCTCGACGTGCGCGAACCGTTCGAGGTCGAACAGGGCACGATCGAGGGGGCGATTCATATTCCGCTCGGCGAATTGCCCCAGCGGGCGGAAACCGAATTGCCCGGCAAATCGGGACCGCTCGTCATCTATTGCGCCAGCGGCGTGCGTTCCCTGGCAGCAGCCGAAACCCTGCGCAAGCTCGGTTGGACCGACCCGGTTTCCATGGCGCCGGGATTCGAAGGATGGAAGAAAGCCCGGCTCCCGTGGATCGCGCCGGGCCCTCCGTCCCGAGCGCTTTCCGAACGCTACAGCCGTCATCTTCTGCTGCCCGAGGTCGGCAAGGAAGGACAGGAAAAGCTGCTTGCCAGCCGGGTGCTGGTGATCGGGGCCGGTGGTCTCGGTTCCCCTGCCCTGCTCTATCTGGCCGCCGCCGGGGTGGGGCATATCGGCATCATCGACGACGATGTGGTCGACGAAAGCAATCTGCAACGCCAGATCATTCATGGAACCAGCGATATCGGCCGGCTCAAAGTCGAATCCGCCATGCGCCAGATCGCGGAGATCAACGCCGATGTCACCGTCGAACCGATCGCCGAACGACTCTGCAACCAGAATGCGGTCGATCTGATCGACCGCTACGATCTCGTGCTCGATGGCGCGGACAATTTCGCCACCCGGTATCTGATCAACGATGCCTGTGTGCTGCTCGGCAAACCCAACATCCACGGCGGCGTCGATCGCTTCCGGGGGCAAGTCACCATCTTCTCGCTCCCGGAGGGACCGTGCTATCGTTGTCTCTTCGACGAGCCACCGCCACCGGGAACCGCGCTGAATTGCGCCGAGGCGGGTGTGCTCGGTGTGCTGCCGGGTATCATCGGACTCATCCAGACCGCCGAGGCGTTGAAATTGATACTCGGCATCGGCGAACCGCTCGTCGGCCGCTTGCTCACCCTCGATGCGCTCCCGATGACCTTTCGGGAGATTCCGATCCGCAAGGATCCCGATTGTCCGATGTGTGGCCCCAGCGGTCCGAAGTCGCTGGAGGGCATCGAATACTCCGAGTTCTCCTGCTCGATCCCACGGTAGGAGCGCCTTCTCGGTCGATCGGCATTCGGCATCCAGGCACGTACCCCAAGCGGGTCGCACTCACGGTCCGGGTGTAGGAAAGACAGGGGGCGCTTCCCGCGAGAGACGCCCCCTGTCCGTCATTCGCCCTTGATGCCGCCCTGGGTCAACGACAACGGATCGAGCAACTCGTCCAGCTGCTCCCTCGACAGATCGGACAATTCCGCGGCCACATCCTTCACCCGGCGGTTTTCAGCATAGGCTTTCTTGGCGATCTTGGCTCCCAGCTCGTACCCGATGATCGGATTCAGCGCCGTCACCATGATCGGATTGCGATCGACCAGATCGGCGATATGTTCGGTGTTGACCGTGAAACCGGCCATCGCCTTGTCAGCCAGCACTTCCGACGTTTTCGCCAGCAGCTCGATCGATTGCAGGAGATTGTGGGCAATCACCGGCAACATGACGTTCAGCTCGAAATTGCCCATCTGCGCGCCAACCGCCACCGACACGTCATTGCCGATCACCTGCGCGCAAACCATCATGGTGGCCTCGCAGATGACCGGGTTGATCTTGCCCGGCATGATCGAGGAACCCGGCTGCAATGGCGGCAAGACGATTTCGCCGAATCCGGCCTGCGGACCGCTGTTCATGAAACGCAGATCGTTGGCGATTTTCATCAGGCCCACTGCATAGGCTTTGAGCTGCCCGCTCAGCTCGGCGGAGGTATCCATCGACGCCTGAGCCGCAAAATGGTTGCGCGCTTCCTCGAACGGGAATCCGGTGACTCGCGCCAGCTCGGCGGCGACCGAGCCGCCGAACGCCGGATCGGCGTTGATTCCGGTGCCAACCGCGGTGCCGCCGATGGCCAGCTCGGCCACGCGCGGCAGGCTCGACTCGATCCGCTCGATCGCCAGATCCATCTGCGCGGCCCAACCGCCGACCTCCTGCCCCAGGGTCACCGGTGTTGCATCCATAAGGTGCGTGCGGCCGGTCTTGACGACCGCCGCCAGCTCGTTCGCTCGTTCCCGCGTCACATCGCGCAGATGCCGGAGGGCGGGCAACAACAATTCGGTCGCTTCCAGCGCGGCCGCCACATGGATCGCCGCGGGAATGACATCGTTGCTGCTCTGCGACATATTGACGTCGTCGTTCGGATGGATCGTTACGGACCCGCCAGCGAGCGCGTTGGCGCGATGGGCGATCACCTCATTGGCGTTCATATTGGTCGAGGTGCCCGAACCGGTTTGGAAGATATCGATCGGGAAATGATCGTCCCAATCTCCAGCCGCCACTTCGTTTGCCGCCGCGACGATCAGCTCCACCTTGGTTCCGGGCAGATGCCCGAGCTCGCCATTGACGGTCGCGGCGGCAGCCTTGATGAGACCGAGCGCCCGCAGGAAGGACCGCGAGAATCCCAGTCCGGAAATCGGGAAATTCAGAATCGCCCGCGCAGTGGTGGCGCCATAGAGCGCATCGGCTGGCACCGGCATTTCGCCCATGCTGTCTCGCTCGATCCGGGTGCTCTGTTCAGACATCGCTTGCTCCTCGTTTGCGCGCTTCCGTTCCAAATGCGCCAAGTCTACCGGTCGCACAATATTGTCGCGTGCAACAAATCACCGCTCATCCGGACACCTGTTCTGTCCGTTCGGCAACGCTCGGAGACGAATTCCCAAAGAACGCGGCCAATTCAGCGCCCCGCGCAAAACTGCCCGTCCGTTCAGTTGAAGACCGTGCCGGACTTCGCTAGCATCTGTGACATCGAGGCGATGCGAACCGTGAGGGCAGCGCTCTGGCGTCGAAGACGTTGAGCACTGGGTGTCGTTAGCCTGTTCTTGCTTCCACGAGGGGTGAGGAAGCGCCAGATTCGGGATAAGCCCACCTGCGTGGGTCAAAGGGGTGAGGAAGAGCATGCCGGTACTCAGGCGGTGCGGCACGTGCGTTCATCATGTCTCGGGAGTCAATGCATCATCGGGTCAATGCAACCACCCGTCCCGGCGAAGCGGGAGCGGGGTGGCCGTTCTGGTGCGAACCGCGGAGCTTGCCTGCCGCACGAGCTGGGGCAGCGACTTCTGGGAGCCGCGACCGGGAGACTTTTCGATCGACGTGAAGATTTGGGGACCATTCGAGTCCGATACGGCGCTCGATGACTATCCCGCCGATCTCCTCGCGCTGCTGCTGGCAGGCGATCCGGACGATACGATCCTGCCCCGGTGAGTCGCATGCCCGGTGTCCAGCGCGGCCTGGTCGAACCCGCGCTGAACACAGGCTTTCGGACCCCGAATTCTTCCGCTAGCCCATCGTATGCGCGCGTTCCGGCTTCACCACCACGATCACGCGCTCGTCTTCCGGACGACTCCAGGGATAGGGCGACTGCCCCAGATACTTCTGCGACATCGAATCGATGAACGCCTTGTCGGGATCGTCGATGAACTCGACGACTCGTCCCCGAATCTCGATATAGCGGTACGGATTCTCCGGATCGACGATCGAAAGCGCGATCCGGTCGTCCGTTTGCAGGTTCTTGTATTTTTGGCGCGTCGTCGTCTGACTGAACGACAACAGCGCGCCATCCCACCCGAACCAGACCGGACTCACCTGCGGCGCGCCCGTCGGTCCAATGGTCGCCACCGCGGCCAGCGCGGTCGAATCCAGCAAGTCCTTATGCGAATCGGGGATCGCCGGTGTTTCCGCCAAGATCGCGTCCTCTCCTGAGATGATTTCCACACAAAATCACGAACTAATCATTCATTAGTCCACGCCGTAGCGTATCAGAAGAGGCGCCGATCGTCCCGGATCAAATGAGATAATCGGCGGGCAGCGATTCCAGGCCAGGTATCGCGTGCCGGTCGACCGGCGGTGGGCTGCTATCGTCACCCGGATCCGGCGGACGGTAGTCGGGCGACTGGTGCCGGAAATAGGTGTCGTACAACTCCGAGTAATGACCGCCCTGTTCCATGAGCGCGTCGTGACTTCCCTGTTCCACGATGCGCCCATGATCGAGCACGATGATCCGGTCGGCATGGCGCACGGTCACCAGCCGGTGGGCAATCGCGATCGAGGTGCGCTCGCTCAGCACCGTATCGAGTCCCTCTTGAATCTGGGTTTCGGTGAGCGGGTCGACGCTGGCCGTCGCTTCATCGAGGATGATCACGCGTGGCCGCTGGATCAGCAACCGCGCCAGCGCCACCAACTGGCGTTGCCCCATCGAAAGCGCGCGCCCCTGCTCGCCGACTTCCGTCTGCAGACCGCGCTCGAGCACATCGAGCCAGTCGCCACCGCCGATGCGCCGGGCAGCTTCTTCGACCTCGGCATCGGTCGCATCGGGCCGGGGATAGCGGATGTTCTCGGCGACCGTTCCCGAAAAGAGAAACGGCGTCTGCGGGACCATGCCGATTTGCCGCCGCAAATGCTGCAGATCGAAGGTGCGAATATCCTGGCCATCGAGCAGGATCTGCCCGCTCTGGAATTCGTAGAAGCGGGCGATCAGTTTGCCAAGAGTCGATTTGCCCGCTCCGGTATGCCCCACCAACGCCACCATCTCGCCCGGCGCGATTCGCAGGGAGAAATCGCGCAACACCGGTTGCCCATCGACATAGGCGAAATCGACATTGCGAAACTCGATCTCACCTCGAAAATCGACGAGCTGCTTATCGTCGATCTGGATCACCCGGGCCGGCGCATCGATCAGCGCAAAAACGCGTTCGGAGGCGGAGAGCCCCTGTTGGAATTGACTCCAGAACGACGCGATGCTCGTCAACGGCAACCAGAAGAGCGCGATCACCTGCAGGAAGAGATACCAGTCGCCGGCACGCATCGCGCCATCGACCACCATCCGGCCGCCGAAATAGAGGATCAGCACCGTACCGAAACCGGAAACGATCAGCAGAATTGGAAAGATGCCGCTGTAGATATACCCCTGGCGCAACGTAACCGCGTAGGCCTGCCGATTGACCGCATCGAATTCCCGGTAGACCTGCGCTTCCTGCCGGAAGTTCTTGGCGACCGAGATACCGCGCATCGTCTCCTGGATCGTCTTGTTGACATTCGCCATCGCCCGTTGCGCCCCGGTCGAGGTCGACCGGGCGATATGCCGGAATGCCAGCGCCACCGCCATGATCACCGGCGCCATCGCCAGCGCAATCAGCGCCAGTTTCCAGTTGCGATAGAAGAGAAACGCCGCCACGAAAACGAGCAGGAGGATCTGGCTGACCAGATTCAGCGTCAGGGTGACGACATTGGCGAAATCCTCTGTATCGGACGTCACCCGCGAAACGATGCGGCCGGACTGCTGCTCGTCGAAGAACGACATATCGCGGCGCATGACCGCCTTGAAGGCATCCAGCCGCAAACGCAGCACCACATCGCCGACCACCTGCGCCGAACGCGACTGGCGCACGTAGTTGAATCCCCAGGCCAGCGCCCCGGCGATCAGGATCGCGACGAACAGCAACCAGATCTGCCGCCCGAAAACAGACCCGGCGCGGTCGATCTGGTTGATCGTGCTGGAAATGAGCACGGGCAGCAGCGCATCCATCACCGAGTTGAGGACGACCATCAGGACGATCATTCCCATTGCCCGGCGATTCGGCCGAAAATACGCGAGAATGCGCTCGATCAGCCCGCGGTCGCTGTACGTCCGGTCATACGACTCCGCATCGAGCCCTTGCATTACGAAGCCCACGAGCCCTCCCTTTCACCCGCGGCGCGGGCGACCGGCAAGTCTAGCGTGGATCATCCGTTCGCGTAGGCAGCGGATCGCCCACCGATCCGCGTACAATCGCTTGTCGGCTCCTCGACGGGAACCGCACGAGATCATCGAATCGCGCATTCTGGAGTCCATATGAGCAGATATTTTCGTTGGACGGTCTCGGTCCTCATCGCATGCACGCTCCTCCTGCCGGCGTTCAGCGCGGCTCATGCCCAGGACGATGCCAAAACCCAGCTCGACCAAACCGCGGCGGCAATGCTGGCATTGACGTCGTTCCATTTCGATTTGCAGACCACGGCTGGCGCAACCACCTTCCAGAACATGTTCGAGCTGAAAGGAGTTTCCGGGGATGTCGTCCGGCCGAGCGATGTCCATGCGACCTTGAATGTCCAGCTTGCCATGATCTCGCTCAGTCTCGAAGTTATCAGCGTGGACGGATCGATCTGGGTCAAAAACCCGCTTGGCGGCGCCAGCGATTTCGTTCAGCTGACCGGCCCCGATTCCGACATGCAGCTCCCGCCGGCGGTCCTGATCAACCCGGACCAGCTCGTCTCCGAGGCGCTGAAGTATCTCGACGACCCCACCCTGGCCGGCACGGAGAAACTCGACGGGCAGGAGATGACCGTCATCACCGGCTCGTTCGACCCAGCCAGACTCGCGGGCGGCGGAACCGCGGTCCCGGAACTGGGCGGATACAACCTCACGAGCGAACCGCTCGATGTGAAAGTCTGGATCGACGATCAGAATCGGTTGGTGCGCATCGATTTCACCGGACCGCTCTTTGCGTTCGAGGAGGGCACCGGGCGGTTGGTCCGCAGCATCACATTCTCCAACTTCGACGCCGATATCACGATCCAGAAACCCGCCTGAGCGGGCCCGGAAAGGACGCACCATCATGAACCGGCGGCGGCTGCTCTCCGCCTTGCTGTTAGTCCCCGGCTTCGCCGCCACCGCTGGCGCCTTCGGGCCGATTGCGAATCGTATGGCGCTCGCGCAGAACCCTGGCGATCCCGCGGAGGATCTCCTCCAGGCTGCGTCCGAAAAGATGCTCGAATACGACACCATGCGTTTCGAGCTGACATACGAACGGGGCAGCACCAAACTCTTCACCGGAATCAAGATGACCAAGGTGACAGGCGCGATCCAGCGTCCCGGCCGTCTCGAAGCCACGGTCAAAACGAAGATCGGGTTCGTGGGAATCGACGTCACCGGTATCGTCATCGGCGATCAAGCGTGGGTTCGCGCCGTGGGTATCTCCGAGGATTATGCGCTGCCCGACAATCTGAAACGCATCATTGCCGATCCCGTTCAGTTGATCGCCGATCTCGCGCAGGCGGTGGAAGATCCGGTCGTTTCCCGACTCGAAACGACCGATGACGGCACCCAGCTCACCTGGATCAGCGGCATCTTCGAACCGTCGCTGGTGCAAAACGATGCGGTCGCTGGCTATATTCAGCGACTCGGACGGCAACCCGTCGAAATCGCGCTCGATCGGGAAAACCGTATCCGCTCGATCCGTATTGCCGGCCGGTTCGCCTCCTGGGATTCGGATGACGTCGTCCGCCGCCTCGATATCTACGACTTCGGCGAACCGGTGAATATCGAGCAACCGTGAGACGTGGGTCTTGGGTCTTGAGTCCTGGGTCCTGAGTAGAACGGCGCATGTGTCGAGCGCTCCTCAAGAC
>JBIQLF010000023.1:0-1896 GCA_044464585.1 Thermomicrobia bacterium | reverse complement strand
CAAGACTCAAGACCTCGTCAGCTATACGAAACGAGCAAACATCGCGTGGTTTCGACCGAGTTTTCCATCGAAGGACACCATACGAGTGACCGCCGCAGTCCGGCGCGCTGGGTCGCCTCGCATCTGACCCGGTACAAGCTGCTGATGGCGGGAGCGCTCGGAGGAATGATCTGCCAGAACATCCTCGGCAGCATCATCCCGATTCTGGTCGGCGCGGCATTCACGGCGGTCCTCGCCACTCCACCCGACGGCCACCGGCTGACAGTCATCGCCGTGGCGGTGCTGGCCATCGTGGTGGTGCGTGGATTGCTCGACCTGGGCGCCAGTCTGGCGAACGAGACGTTGGCCCAGCGGCTGGCGCGCGACGCTCGCGATGAGATCTATGTCAGTCTGCTGGGCAAGAGCCAGACCTACCACAACCGGCAACAAGTCGGCGATCTGATGGCGCGCACGGCCAACGATGTGCGGCAGTTGAATCTGATGATCAATCCCGGTATGGCGTTGATCACCGATTCGCTCACCGCGCTGGTGGTTCCCATTGTCACGATCGGGCTCCTCGATCCCAAGCTTCTGCCGCCGCCGCTGATCTTCACCGTCCTCTTTTTCGTTGCGCTCCGCTTCTACATGAAGAAGCTGACTCCCGCTTCGATGGGAATGCGGACGAACTTCGGCAAGCTCAATGCCGGACTGGCCGAAGCGGTCACGGGTATCGATGTCGTCAAATCGACCGCGCAGGAAGAACAGGAGGACGTCAAATTCGGCGCCCACGCCACCGCCTACAAGAACGCCTTTGTCGAACAGGGCATGGTGCAAGCGCGTTATCTGCCGCCTTTGTTGTTGGCATCGACCATCGCCAGCGCGCTCCTGCTCGGGGTCTATTACCACTCCCGCGGAGAGCTCAGCATTGGGCAACTGGTGACCTATCTGGGACTGGTCTCCCTGTTGCGCTTTCCGACCTTCATCTCGATCTTCTCGTTTTCGCTGGTGCAGATCGGATTGGTCAGCGCCAAACGCGTGCTCGATATCCTCACCGACGAAAGCGATCTCGACAGCAATCTGCACGGGCGCAGCGGCGCCATTGCCGGCGATATCCGCTTCGAGAATGTCACGTTTTCCTATGGCGGCGATCCGGTGCTGAAGAACGTTTCGTTCCACGCCGCTCCGGGGGAAACAGTCGCGATCGTCGGCGAAACCGGTTCCGGCAAGAGCACCCTCACCAAGCTGATCAATCGCATCTACGATGTCGATTCCGGGCGGGTGCTGGTCGATGGCATCGATGTGCGCGCCTGGAATCTCGATTCGCTTCGTTCCCAGGTGTCCACGATCGAACAGGACATCGTGCTCTTCTCGCGGCCGGTCGTCGAGAACATCGGCTTCAGTCTCGGCCAGCAAGCCGATATCGAAACGATCGAAGCGGCCGCTCGCGATGCTCAGGCGGATAGCTTCATCCGCGAGCTTCCCCACGGCTACGACACGGTCATCGGCGAACGAGGCGTCACCCTCTCAGGTGGTCAACGGCAACGGATCGCCATCGCCCGGGCGCTCATTACCGATCCAGCCATTCTCATCATCGACGATTCCACCAGCGCCATCGACAGCCAGACCGAGGACGAGATCCAGCGCGCGATCCGGCGCGTGCTCGAAGGCCGCACCACGATTCTCATCACCCACCGGCTTTCCCAAATCCGCTGGGCCGACAAGGTCGTCGTGCTGCGCAAAGGCGAGGTGGTCGATGCCGGCACCCACGATGAGCTGCTGGAACGCTGCAGCCTCTATCGGCGCATCTTCGCCCGCTACGACCCGGCGCTGCAGGAGCATGTCGCGGCGTAGTTCGCTGGCCGTCGGAGATCATGGCTGGCGTGTGACCAAGGCTGAAGCCATGGTCTAAGACTCCTT
>JBIQLF010000022.1:0-35306 GCA_044464585.1 Thermomicrobia bacterium | reverse complement strand
CTGTTGAGCTCGTAGCGAACCTCGTAGAGGGCCTTCTCGTTCTCGAGCGCCGAAAGCGCGGAATCGAATGTCTCGTCGTCATCGGGTGCGATCGGCAGGTTTGCGGTGGCAATGGTGCGCCGGTAACTTTCCAGAAACCCGGCGCGCGCATCGCGCAACCACCGGTCGAGTGACGCCCGCTGGGACACAGCGACGTGCCCGTCCGGTGTTGCTTCGGCGAATCCTCTGGCATAGGCAAACGATCGCAGCATTCCGGCGACATCGCGAAGCGGCGAATATTTGGCCGCGCGCTCTTCGGCGGAACGCTGAGGTTCGCCCTCGAAATCGACAATGAGCAAGCGACCGTCGCTGGTCAGCAACACCTGGCCCAGATGATAGTCCCCATGGACCCGCGTCTTGTACAACCCGGTAAGGCTGGCGAACCCCTGAGATCGCGATTCCCATTGGCGCGGTTGCGCGAGGTGATCTCGGGCGGCCCGCTCGGATCGGGGAGGGAGAATCGGCAGGCGTTCACGGATCAGTCGGTCGGTTTCGCCCGCCGCCTGGAGAAAGCTCCGTTGCCAGTCGCTGATATCCTCCGCTGTGATCGGCTCGGGCGCCAGGGGAGAGGAAGGAGGCGCCGCGGACAGGGCAACATGCATTTCCCCGGTGACCGCACCCAGTCGCTTTGCCAGATCGAGCGGATCGCCATTGCCACTCGAAAGCGAATCCGTCAGTGCGGACCAGCAATCCCGATGCGGTCCGACATGCTGCTGGACGAGCGCTAGCGGTATTTCCCCGCTTTGTTCTCGATAGGTAATGCAGCCGATCAACTTCGGCACAGCGTCCAAATGAGCTTCTGAGGCGAGATAGCGGTTCATATCGACTTCGATATTCTGGCCGGCTTCGAGACGTCGATAGAGCTTCAGCATCGCCTGGGTGCCATAGGCAATCGAGGAATTGCTTTGTTCCAGCCCGACCGCGGACGACTGAGTTGCCGGATCGAGCTCGAATGGAGCGCCATCGACTCGCCAGGTTTCGAAGTCGAAGATGCCGTGCATTCCCGCAAGCGTTGATCCGTGCCCGGCTTCGACGAGAAAATCGCGGAATCGCCGATCGGATGGCGCATCCTGAATCCACAGGCGGGAACCGCCCTGCTCGTGGACCGCGATCGTGAAACGTTCGGGGGCTGGTGCAGAGCGCACGGCCACCGGAACGAAATAGCGGCGCCCGGATCCTTCGGTATAGTCGATCTGGATCAGCGCGAATATGATCTGCTCGTTGCCCTGAACGACCGTAGCGGCGTCGATGAGCTCGATCGACCGAATGGGACGAGCTTTATCGGCGTACCAGCGCTGTCGCTCGCAATAGGCGGGCAACGCCGCGGCAGTCGATTTCCAAAGCGCGTCGTCGATCACAAGTCAGGGCTCCCTGGTCCGGTCAGCTTGCCACGAAGGTTTGGGGAATATGCACCTCGAACCAATAGTAGCCAAGTGGACCCAGCACGAGCGGATATGGATCGGCGTTGATCGGCGGGAACACGGTCTCCCCGAATGCTTCGGTCAATGTTGCACCGGCGAACGGTGAAAGATCGATTGCGACACTCTGCACCCGATTGGAAAGATTGTTGACGCAGAGCATGATGTCATCTTCCCACTGACGGACATAGACCAGAATCGCCGGATTGTCCGGCAGGATGAAATCGAGCGTGCCCCGGCCGAAGGCACGGTGTTTTCGGCGCAACGCGAGGATTCCGCGAGTCCAGTTCAGCAGGGACGAAGGCAGATCCTCCTGGTCCCCGACATTGACATGTTGATAGCCGTAGATCGGGTCGTTGATGACTGGCGCCCAAAGACTGTTGGCCATCGAAAAACCAGCATTCCGGTCGGCTGTCCACTGCATGGGCGTGCGCAGTCCATTGCGGTCGCGAAGCCAGATGTTATCTCCCATTCCGATCTCGTCACCATAGTAGATACAGGGTGAGCCGGGAAGCGACAGCATGAGCGCATTGATCAGTTCGATGGCGCCCCGATTATTGTTCAGAAGCGGCGCCAACCGCCGCCGAATGCCGAGATTGCTTTTCATCCGTGGATCCGGCGCGTAGACACTCCACATGTATTCGCGTTCGTCCAGGGTCACCATTTCCAGCGTCAACTCATCGTGATTGCGCAGGAAGGTGCCCCACTGGCAGTCGGCACGGATATCCGGGGTACGCCGCAGGATGTCGATGATCGGCGCGCGATCTTCCCGGCTGAGCGCCATATAGAGTCGTGGCATGACGGGGAAATGGAATCCCATCTGGAATTCCGGATTCTCTGCCGTACCGAAATACTCGACGACATCCTCGGGCCACTGGTTCGCTTCGGCCAGGAGAATCTTTCCCGGGAATTCGGTATCGACCATCTTGCGCAGCTTTTGCAGGAACTCATGGGTTTCGGGCAGATTCTCGCAATTCGTACCCTCGCGTTCGTAGAGATAGGGAACCGCATCGCACCGAAATCCATCCAGCCCGAAATTCAGCCAGAAGCGGGCAATGTCCAGCATTTCCTCCTGGAGTTCTCGATTGTCATAATTGAGATCGGGTTGATGATAGAAGAATCGATGCCAGAAGTACTGACCCGCAACCGGATCGAATGTCCAGTTGGATGATTCGGTGTCGATGAAGATGATGCGGGCGCCACTGTACCGGGTCGGATCGTCGCTCCACACATAGTAGTCGCGTTTGGGGGAGGTGGGATCGCTCCGGCTCTCCTGAAACCAGGCGTGCTGATCGGATGTGTGGTTGAGCACGAGATCGGCGACAACTTTCAATCCCCGCGCATGAGCCGCGTCGATGAAGCTGATGAAGTCGCCGACATTGCCATAATCCGGGTGGATTTCCAGGAAATTGGCGATGTCGTAGCCGTCGTCCCGATTTGGGGAGGGGTACATCGGCAGCACCCAAATGCAATCCACACCGAGATCGCGGACATAGTCGAGCTTCTGGGCGAGTCCGCGGAAATCTCCTTTGCCGTCTCCGTTGGAATCGAAGAACGAACGGACCGGTACCTCATAGAAAACGGCGTCTTTGAACCAGAGCGCATCGTCGGAAGGCATACCGCTGTGTGTCTCCTCAAAGGCGCGGTCGGCGCCAGATTGTCATTCGCTCGGATAGTAGTGCTTTTTGCGACCGGCACGCGGAGGGGTATCGGGCTACGATCCGATCTCGACGAAATCGACCCGGTCCCAGCGGCGAAGATGAAGGATGTGCGCCGATTCCCGCCGTGGGTCGAGCCGAACGTATTGGCTGCTGCCAGTCCAGAAATAGCGTTCGCCGCTGATGAGATCGTGCGCTTCGTATTGTTCGTCGAGCGGCATATCGAAGTCGTCCAGCAAAAAGTGAATCATGGTCTCGTGGGTCTGAAACGGATCGAGATTGACGACCACCAGGATGTTGTCCCGTTTGTCCGGGGTTTGCTTGCCGTACACCAGGATGTTGTCATTGTCTGCCCAATAAAAGCGCAAATTGTCATATTCATGCAGGGCAGGGTGAGCCTTCCGAATCCGGTTGATATTGGCGATGTCGGCCCGGATATTGCCGGGCCGGTCCCAATCCCAAACTTTGAAGTCGTATTTCTCCGAATCGAAATACTCCTCCTTCCCTGGAATCGGCGTTGCCTCGCACAGCTCGAATCCGCTGTAAATCCCATAGACGCTGGAGAGGGTGGCGGCCAGCACGGCCCGGATCTTGAAGCCGGCTCGGCCGCTTTCCTGCAGAAAGTAGGGAAGGATGTCGGGTGTGTTCGTGAACAGATTGCCGCGCATGTAATCGGACACGGGCGGAGTGGTCAACTCGGTAAAGTAGTCGGTCAATTCACTCTTGAAGTTCCGCCAGGTGAAATAGGTGTACGACTGGGTGAAGCCGGCCTTGGCCAGCCACTTCATCAATTTGGGCCGGGTGAACGCTTCCGAGAGAAAGATCGTCTCCGGGTGGATCGCCTGGACTTCGCCGATCAGCCATTCCCAGAAGTGGGTCGGTTTGGTGTGCGGATTGTCGACCCGGAATGTGGTCACCCCCTGGTCGATCCAGAAGAGAATGATTCGGCGCATCTCTTGCCAGAGTCCCTCCCAGTCCTCGTTCGAGAAATCGAGCGGGTAGACATCCTCATAGCGTTTGGGCGGGTTCTCGGCGTATTTGATCGTGCCATCGGGACGAATGTAGAACCAATCGCGGTGCTGGATCACCCAGGGGTGGTCGGGAGAGGCATTGATGGCGAAATCGAGCGCTAGCTGCATTCCGCGGGACCGCGCAGTCTCGACCAGGCGCCGGAAATCTTCGAGGGTGCCGAGGGTTGGTTCGACCGCATCGTGTCCCCCGGCTTCGCTTCCGATCGCATAGGGCACCCCCGGATCGTTCGGGCCGGCATTCAGCGTGTTGTTCGGACCCTTGCGATTGGTATGACCGATCGGATGAATCGGGGGGAAATAGATGGTATCGAACCCAAGCTCCTGAATGTAGTCGAGACGGTCGATGACATCGTCGAATGTGCCGCTCCTGCCCGGCACATTCCCCGCCGAACGCGGAAAAAGCTCATACCACGCCGCATATCGCGCACGCACGCGATCAACCGTGACCGAAAGCGTCTTGCCGTACCAGACGCGTTCATCCTCTGGCAGTGCCGCGCGCATGAGCGCGGCTATGCGCGGTGACGTCAGGAGCGCCACCGCTTCGGACTGCGATTCAGCGGTGGCTGCCGCATCCCAGATATTCTGGATCGATTCGGAATCTGCCGATTTGCGACGGATCGCACCTTGCAAAAGGTGCAATCCCTCGGAGACTTCGAGATGGACATCCAGACCAGCGGCAAATTTCTTTTCGATTTCTTCGGTCCACGTCTGGAATTCATCGGGAATTGCACCGATCGTGTACTCGTATCGAGTGTTTTCATGGACCGAAAACGCGCCAGACCAGCGATCGTTATCGAGCAGCCGCATGGGAGCCGATTCCCATGCGTTGCGATACCAGGGTCTGAAATAGAGATCGGCCGCGATCTTGTCATGACCGTCCCGAAAGATATCGGCGGTGACCGTTATCGTATCGCCGACCTCGCGTTTGATTGGATAGCGCCCGCCGTCGATTTCCGGGGACACCTGTTCGATGCGGATCCGGTTGTGGCTGGCCGATTCCAATGAGATCGTTTGCGCGCGTTCGAGGAATGCGGCCGTTCGCGTCATTGCTTGGATGCTCCTGTCTCCTGGGATCCTCGTTCGCCGGAGGATCGTGGCATACAACCATTTTCCAGTATCTTTCGATCGAATGGAAATGGCAGGGTTCATCGCCGCGTCGCCGGGTATGCCCGGCCCTGGCGCCCGCTCGCGCCTCGAATTCGAATGCAGGCAGGCTCATCTTGACACGTAAATCGATTCAGCTTCTCCCCGGTTCGCCCTGGCCGCTGGGAGCCACCCCCCAAGACGGCGGCGTCAATTTCGCGGTCTACTCCGAAAGCGCTGTGCATGTGCTGCTGGCGATCTTCGAGGGCAAACACGACGCGAGCGAAATCGATCTTCCGATGCCGGTGCGCACCGGCTTCGTCTGGCATGGATTCCTGCCGGACGCGGAGCCGGGTCTCCGATATGGATTTCGCGCGTATGGACCGTTCGATCCATCGCGCGGGTTGCGATTCAACGCATCGAAGTTGTTGCTCGATCCCTATGCGCGCGCCATTTCCGGAGACGTTACCTGGAATGACACGGTGTATGGATACCAGCGCAACCAGGGCGATCCCAATATGCGCAATCACGATGATTCCAGCAGCAGCGTTCCCCGCTCGATCGTGGTCGATCCGGTCTTCGATTGGCAAGGGATCGAACCACCACGTCACCCGCTGGCGAATACCGTGATCTACGAATGTCATGTCCGGGGAGCGACGATGCTCCATCCCGCGATTCCGGAACATCTACGCGGTACTTATGCGGGTTTTGCGCATCCGGCAATGCTCGATCATTTGCGTTCGCTGGGTGTCTCGGCGGTCGAGCTGCTGCCCATCCATCACTTCATCGACGATGAGTTTCTGGTGGAGAAGGGGCTGCGCAACTATTGGGGATACAACACCATCGGATTCTTCGCTCCGATGGGGCGGTATTCGTCGGCGGGTGATACGGGCGGGCAAGTGCGCGAGTTCAAGGAAATGGTGCGCAGTCTCCATGCCGAAGGGATCGAAGTCATTCTGGATGTGGTGTACAACCACACGGCGGAAGGCGGCAAGGACGGTCCGACCCTGTCATTTCGCGGTCTCGACAACCCCACCTACTACCGGCATCCACCTGACCGGCCGGGCGATTACGAGAACTTCAGCGGAACTGGCAACACCTTCAATACGCAACATCCCGCGGTCGTTCGCTTGGTGATGGATTCGCTTCGGTATTGGGTCGAAGAGATGCATGTCGATGGATTTCGCTTCGATCTTACGACCTCACTCGGCCGGGATGCGGATGGGTTCGATGCCTGGTCGCGCCTGCTGACCGCGATCGGGCAGGATCCCGTTTTGCAGCGGACCAAGCTCATTGCGGAGCCCTGGGATCTGGGTCCCGGCGGTTATCAGGTCGGACGGTTTCCGGTTCGATGGAGCGAATGGAACGACCATTTTCGGGATACGATGCGCGCGTTCTGGCTCGGTCACCAGGTCAGACTCGGTGAATTCGCCTTGCGGCTCACAGGCTCGTCCGATCTCTACGACCGTCCCGGCCGTGGACCGCTTGCGACCATCAACTATGTGACCTGCCACGACGGCTTCGATCTGACCGATCTCGTTTCGTATAACGCAAAACATAACGAGCACAATGGCGAAAACGGTCAGGATGGCAGCAACAACAATCTCGGATACAACTTCGGCGTCGAGGGAGCAAGCACCGATCCCGAAGTGCTGGCGGGACGATTCCTGGCGCGGAGGAACTTGCTGGCGACCGTGCTCTTGAGCCGCGGGGTGCCGATGCTATTCGGAGGCGACGAGCTTTGCCAAACCCAGCATGGCAACAACAACGCCTATGCACAGGATAACGAAACGACCTGGTTCGATTGGTCGCTCGATGACCGGCAAAGCGAGTTTCTCGAATTCGTCCAATATCTGATCTCGTTGCGCAACGCCCATCCAGCGCTTCGCCCGGTGCGCTATGCCGATTCGGAGAGCCCCGTGCCGCACGAGCCGGGAATCGTGAGCTGGCACGATGCCGATGGCAGCGAAATGATGCCGGCAGCATGGGGACGCCAGGAACCGAGACGGGTGATGTTCACGATCGAACCCGACCCGGCTCTTCCGGACGACGAGCCAGACAGCCTGCTGGTCGTCGTCAATGCCTCGGACGAAGCCGCCCAGTTCGCGATCCCGAAACTCGAAAAGCGGCGGCACACCGATTGGCAGGTCCTGCTCGACACGGCCAAGGGAAATGGGCGCTCCGCGGCGACGTTGACGGGGGGCGCACAGCACGGAATCGAGGCCTGCTCGATTCTCCTGGCGATGGCGCGATAGACATATCGTCCAGTCTGGTACCATGGGTGGCTGAAATTCGAGGAAGGAGCCAACGTGGCATCGACATATTCATTCGACATCGTTTCGTCGTACGACCAGCAGGAACTGAAAAACGCCGTCGATCAGACACGGCGGGAAGTGGGCCAGCGGTACGATCTGAAAGACACCAAAACATCGATCGATGAGGAACCCAAGAAGCTGACCATTACGACGAACTCGGAAACATCTCTACAGGCAGTACGGGATATTCTCGAATCGAAGTTCGTTCGCCGCAGTATTTCTCTCAAAGTCCTCGACTATGGCGAGGAAGAAGAGGCCAGTGGTGGTCGGGTGCGGCAGGTCGTGAACCTCAAGGAAGGGATCTCCGACGACCTGGCCAAGCAAATCACCAAGCGGATCCGGGATGACTTCAAAAAGGTGAATGCCCAAATCCAGGGCGATGCCGTTCGCGTGCAGGCCAAGAGCAAAGACGATCTGCAAGCCGTCATCTCCGCTTTTCGGGACGCCGACTTTCCGGTTGCTCTCCAGTTCGTGAATTACCGGTAAGTTGCCGGGCGCAGCGAGGATACTGACGTGGCCGAACGATCTTTCAATCTCGTGACCCTTGGCTGCGCCAAGAACCGGGTCGATTCCGAGGGAATGTCGACCCTCCTGCTGGATCGCGGTTATGCCGAGCGCGAGCACTCGGACGATGCCGATGTCGTCATCGTCAATACATGCGGATTTCTGGGTGCGGCACGGTCCGAATCGGTCGGCGTTCTTCAGGAGTTGATCGACCAGCGGCAGCCTGGGCAATACATCGTCGCGGCCGGTTGTCTACCGGCGCTCCATGATTACGCGCAGGATTTGCCGGCCGGGGTCGACAAGGTGCTCACCACCCGGGAATGGTTCCGGATCGGTGATGAAGTCGGGTCGCTCTTCGGTGAGCTGCCCCGACCGCAACTCGCCGGGTGCGATGGTCTGACGACGACCTTTACGCACCACCATACGGGGCCGTCCGCCTATGTGAAGATCGCGGACGGATGTGACCACGCCTGCGCGTTCTGCACGATTCCGACGATCAAGGGAAAGCAAACCAGCAAGCGGCCGCTGCACGTATTGCAGGAGATCGTCGATCTGGTCGCCCTGGGCGCGAAGGAAATCGTGCTCGTCTCTCAGGATACGATCCGCTACGGCGGTGATCTGGGGATGAAAAGCGGCATCGTCGACTTGATCGATATGATCGGTGAACAGGTGCCGAATCTTCCCTGGTTGCGGCTTCTCTATATCTATCCCAATCCGATCGTGCTCAAGATGATCGATGCGGTGGCCCGTCATGAGATGGCGGTCAACTATATCGATATGCCATTGCAGCATGCGCACCCGGCGGTGCTCAAGCGAATGTTGCGTCCGGCCAACCTCGATCTGACTCGCCGGATTCTCGATCATGCGAGATCCACCCTCGACGATGTGGTGCTGCGCACGACCCTGATCACCGGATTCCCGGGCGAAACCGACGAGGAATTCGAGTATCTGCTCGACTTCGTCGAAGAACAGCAATTCGACCATGTCGGCGTGTTCACCTATTCACCGGAGCCCGGCACGGTTGCCTTCGATATGGCCGATCCAGTTCCCCAGGCGGTTGCCGAAGAACGCCGCAACGCGATCATGGAATTACAGCAATCGATTTCATTGGAGCACAACCGGGCGCTGGAAGGAACGACCGTGCGCGTGCTGGTGGAAAGCATCGGTGAGATCGAGGACGAGAATGGCGACACGTCGCCGGTCTCGGTCGGCCGCGCATACCGCCATGCGCCCGAAGTGGACGGGCTGGTCTTTCTCGATGGTGAGCATCCGATTGGGGCATTCGTCGAGGCGACGGTCTACGCGGGTACCGAATACGATCTCTGGGCAACGGTCGAACCGGTCAGCTCCTAGACGATTCGAACGGCTCCTCGGGCCAAACCCGCTGGAACATCACCCACTGATCCGGAGCCAGGGCGATCGCCTCTTCCAGAATCTGGGCTACGCGCGCCATTCCGGCCGCGATGTCGGCATCGCGATCATCGGTTTTTTCGATCGTGAAAGGCGGCTGGATCATGAGCACGTGACCGCGACCTCGCCGCATGGTGAAAATCGGCACGATGGTCGCCCCGGTATCGCGCGCGAGACGCGCCGCTCCCGTGGGCAGGGTCGTCTCCTCACCGAAAAATGTCAGTTCGCGACCGTTGAGGAAGAAATCGCGATCGGACAAGAGGCAAAGCACATTGCCGGCGCGCAAATGCGCGATCGCTTCGCGCACCCCGGACGACGATGCTTCGATGAGCTCCAGATTGTGCGATTGCCGGAGGAACGAAACGAACTCGAATGCGAACCGCCCCGTGGTTTTCGCGGTCAGGGCGGCCATCGGATATCCGCGCGCCCGGACGGCGCTGCCCATCGTGTCGAATGACCCGAGATGAGCGGTGAGCACGATGACGCCCTGGCCGTGCGCCAGCGCCTCGTCCATGACATCCCATTTGCCATGGGTCAGCGTCAGGGTGCGCAACAACTTGTTGGGGCCCTGGTGTGGACTACGCAGCAAGGTGGCGATATTGAGGGCATTCGTTTGAAAAATCGTCCGGGTGGTTCTGTGGATGCGCGCGGAGTCCGGCGGAAGATCGAGAACATGGGAGAGGTTGGACTCGACATTGGATCGCCATTGCCGCGAGAGGAGATAGCTGACATCGCCGATGCGCCGGGCAACGAAATCGACGATCGGATCGGGTACGATCCGCACGACCCAGGATGAGATGGCCGCGAATTCAGCCGCCGCGTAATACGTCAGGTCGCGTCGCTGGCTCTTGCGGAACTCGATCCGTGGTAGGTGTGAACGGCGAATGAGCGGCGTTTTGGGGCTGGAGGGCGTCGGGTCGGAATCGATCATTCAGCAACCTGAGCGGCGTTCGCACTGCGCCCATAGGTCAGCATGGCGTCGTAGACGACAGGCGCCCCGCGCACGATGCTCAGGACGACCGATCCCCAGACACAGACCCAGCCCGCAATGCGAAACGGCTTCCATCCGTAAAGACTACCGAGCCACGTTCCCGAAGCATCCCGTAGCTGATACCCGACCAGCCCGGCCAGAAAGACGAAGGCAAGGAGCTTGGCCCAGCCATAGAGCAACCGCATAGGCCGTCCGGCAGTGAGCCATTCGGTCAACGGAGAGCGCATCATGTTGTCTTTTCCGAACGGGGTTTTGCCTTCGCCATAGCTGATCGCGCGCAGGGAATCGACGAGGAACCCACGGGTCAGCATGAGGAGCGGAACCCAAACGGGGATGAGCCCAAGATGCGCGTAGACGACCCAGAGGACATTTTCCGCGATCCGGTCGCCAGCGATATCGAATGCCGCTCCCAATGGGCTGGTTTCGTTGTATCGACGCGCAACCCATCCATCGAGTCCGTCGAGCAGAATGGCAATGGCGATGGCAATGGCGGCGATGGCAACTGCGGTGATTCCGCCGCGGTAGAGAACGTAGACCGCGATGAAGAGCAGGATCAAGCGGCCGACGGTTATCGCATTTGCCATCTCAGTTCCCCGGCGTCAAACGAGGAGGCCGCGTTCGACCTCCTCGTGACTCGCTACGACAGATGCAATCTACCAGAGCTGATCGATCACAGCCACCCAGGCCAGCACTTGGACAGCGCACAACGCGATGATGACGAATCGCGCGGCGAACCGATCGCGCTTCCAGAGGAAGCCGCCGATTGCGAGGCCGATGACCATTGCCATGAAGCTGCCGAAGGGAATGCGCCAGAGCGCGTTTTTCGACACCCAATGGTCGACGTTGCCCGAGGCATCCAGATGCCATGGAATCGCACCGGCGATATCACCGAGACCGTACCAGACGACCCCTGCCATGATCAACAGGCTGAGAATGGCCACGCCTACGACCGAGGCGATCAGAGAGTCGGAAACGGCTGGTCGAGGGATGGAGACATTTGGCCGTGCGGCGCGAGCGCTGGTTCGTGAGCGCCTGGGGGTTGGCTGGATGTCTTCGTATCCGGTTGCATCGTCCCACCCGGCATCGAGGGCCGGATCGGCATAGAGATCGTATTGGCTGGCGGCAGACGGCCGCGGCGTGTCGTATTCCGGAACCCGCGGATAAGGCGGCGCGCTCGCATAGTCTTCGCCTGCCTCGCTGTAGGGATCCCGGTACGGATCCTGGCGTGACGGCCGAGTGGTGCGAGACGGCACCCGCGAGCTTAGGCGCGGCGGCTGCTGGGAGCGAGACGGGGTTCGCTCGGCAGGCCGGGAGGGCGCCGCGGGCGGTTCATAATCGTCGTAGAGCGGATCGGGATAGGCCGCTCGCCGCTCCGGCTGGCGAGCCGGCGCGGCTGGGTAGTCGCGCGAAGGGGTTCTTCGCGCGGAATCGTCCCACGTCGGAATATCGAAATCATCCCAATCGTCTGGAGTGGACGGTGGTTTGCGGCTACTCACATCAGTGTGCCTCGTTCATGCAACGGCTGCGCGGGAGCGTGGTTGCGGTTGACTGAGCATAGCATCTTCATGTGCGTAGCCGCGTTCCATGTCAGCCCGCGGCGGTGGGCGTCGCTCCATCGACGACCGCTTCCGGACTCGCTGGTGGCGCTGTCGGTGCGTCCGCTGGGGGAACGAACTGTTCGACCGCAGGGGTCGGTGTCGGTTTGACCACCGAGGAGATCCTGGCGGCATCGCGCTGATCGGTGAGCCAACGATCGGATTCTGCGGTCACCGTCTGGCTGATCTGCTCATCGGTCAATGCACGATCCGTCTCGTGCGCGATGACCTGGATGATATGCCAGCCGAACTGGGTCTGCACCGGCTCGCTGATCTGCCCTGGTTCGAGGGAGAATGCGACCTCCTCGAACGGCGCGACCATGACGCCGCGAGTGAACCAGCCGAGATCGCCACCAGTGGGCGCGGTTGCCGTATCGATCGAGTCTTCTCGGGCCAAATCCTCGAATGTGCCGGGATCGGCCTTCAATTCCTCTTCGAGTTTGTCGGCGAGTTCCTTCGTTCCCACCAGAATATGGCGAGCATGCACCTGTTCCGCTGCCTGGCCGACCTGTTGCTGGAAGTAGCCGTTGACCAGCTCGCGAGCCAGCGCTGGCGCGGCCACGAGACGCATATAGTCCGCGCGATTCATATGGGTCAGTTCGAAGATCTGCGATGAATAGCTGTCGAAGTTCGCGGTGGCCGTCTGCCGGATCTCGTCCTGACCGAGCGCGATGGTCGGTGAGGGCGACGCTGCGTCTGGCGTACCAGAAGCGCCGATCTGATCCGCGGGCGCTGGACTGCTCATTGCCTCGGGAGTTGCCGCCATTGGTGAGCCATTGATGGCTACGGGAGTCGAGAGGCCGGCAGCTGGACTCGAAGCGGGCGTGCCCGGTGCGATCGTGCCAGGCGATGCCGCCACCGTTCCTTCCTCGACTGCAGCCGGAACGACTGCATCACCGGACTCCGGCGATGCTCCTGATTCGGGAGAACCAGCAATGACCGAGCCTTCCGCAAGCGCCGTTTGGGTCGCGATGTCGGCCTCGGCGGTGCCGGTGGCCCATCCGGCTCGTTCCGGAATCAGGGTCGGTGTCGGGGTGGGGGTGAAGAGGGGCGTGTCCTGGTTGGCAAAACGATCGTCGATAAAGTCCTGGATGTCCTGATCGGTCATCGTAAGCCCGAGCGATGCCAGACCATCGATATAGAGACGATCGTCGATCATCTGATTCAGGGTCGTGGGATCGGTCGATTTCGAACCCCAGACACCATCCAGCTGCGCGGACGCCTGTTGCGCCATTGCCAGATACTGCTGTTGCTGATCGCCCTGGAAGAAGTTCGCATATTGTTGATATTGGCTGATCTGATTGACGAGGGTATTGGACCGGTATTTCCAGTAGTCCTTGCGGGAGATATCGTGACCGTTGACGGTCGCGAGTGTTTTGTTGGGGATGAAGTAATACTGGTTGAGCGCCTGACCAACCAGCACCAGCGCAACGAGAACCCCGGCGACCGCGAGCACCGCGTAGAGAATTCGCGTCTTCTGCTCGTCCTGTTCCCGCCGGGAAACGCGTTTCTTCGGCTGTTCTTTCTTCTCGATCGTACCGCCGCCCGTGGATTGACCCTTCGCTGGAGTGCTCTTGGATCCGGCGACCGGCTTGGCGGACTTGCCCTTTCGATCGACTTTCGGAGTTCCCGCCGGTGACGGCTGATCGGGCTTGTTCGACTCAGGAGTTGGCATATGCGATGCGCCTCTCCGCGCTCGATCGCAGCCCGGTAGCGCAGGCATTGGCCCGCGCTACCGAAGCTCGACGATTCGATTTGCGATGGTCTAGAAGCGGCCGGTGCCGCCGACGAATGGGAGCAGCGCGACGTGCCGCGCACGTTTGATTGCCGTGGTCAACGAACGCTGGTGCTTGGCGCAGGTGCCCGTCTTGCGCCGAGGCTCGATCTTGCCGCGCTCGGAGATGTGCCGGCGAAGCCGTGGGAGGTCCTTGTAATCGACCTCCTTGATGTTGTCCATGCAGAATTGGCAAACCTTGCGGCGGGAACCGAAGCGGCCGCCGCCACCGCCGAAGCGCCGTCCGCCGCGAGGTCGCTCACCGCCCTCGCTCTGGGCCCCTTCGGGACGGGGACCGCGCGGAGCGAAACGGCTCGGGCGTTCGCCCTCGGTTTCCTGGGGGGGTGTCGTCTTTTCCTGAGTGTCAGTCACGAATAGCTCCTGATTTCGATAGAAGGCTGAAGGTTAGAACGGAATATCGTCGATGTCTCCGCCGGAATCGGGGAGATCATCGTAATTGGCCGGGTTGTTGCCGCCCTGGTTGCCGCGGCCGGAACCGCCGCCGAAGGAACCAGCGCCACCGCCACTGAGCGAGCCGGAGCCTCCGCTGAAGGAACTTCCTCCTCCAGCGTCACTTTCGCCACGCGAACCGACGAGCTGAACTTCATTCGCCGTAATGTCGAGCGACGTTCGCTGTTGGCCATCATTGCCGGTGTACTCGCGGGCCTCGAAACGGCCGGTCACGAAAACCTCTCGGCCTTTTGCCAGCCAGCCGTTCTGGGCAAGTCGGTCGAGAGTTTCGGCCAAGCTTCCCCAGGCAGTCACGCGAAACCAATTTGTTCGCTCTTGTTGCTGTCCACTCGCATCACGAAATCGATGGCCTACGGCCACATTCAGTGCGACATTCATCTTGCCGTTTGGCGTATAGCGAGTCTCAGGATCGCGACCCAGTCGTCCGACGATGGTGATCGATGCTGGCATGATTATTCCTCCCCGGAGGCAACACCTTCGGTGGCTTCGGCAGCAGGTTCGGTTGCGGTATCAGTGGCTGTGGTTTCGGCGGCTTCGGCAGGCGCGGCCGCGTCCGTGCCCTCGGCTGCCTCACCCTCGGGGGATTCCGCTTCTTCTTCGGCGAAAACCGGTTCGTCGTCGAGCTGGAGCAGCAGATGGCGGATGATTCGCTCGTTCAAGCGCATCTCTCGCTCGATCTCTTCGATCCCCTCGGGTTGGATTTGAAAATGGTAGAGGGTATAGAAGCCATCCCGCAGATCCGCGCTGTTGTGGCGGATTGGATAGGCCAGACGGCGACGCCCCCACGGTGAATCGTTGCTGCTGCGCAGCACCTGGCCACCGGCGGCCGTGACATAGCCGGCCACCGCTTCGGCGGTTTCGATCAATTCCTCCGGCGTGCCGTCAGGAACCGAAATCGCCATGAGTTCATAAAAACGTGCGCTGGAATCGGTGCGCAAGGAGAAGCCCCTTTCTCTGGAGCCGCCTCGTCCCGGGCGAATCCGCGTTGCGCTGGCGGATCGACGGGCGAAGCAGAAAGGCAAAAACCTCCGGCCAAATCCGGAAGACAGGAGAGTATACCGCGAAGCGGCCGGGCATGGCGGTCCGGTCGCACGAGCGGTGAGGCAGGTGGTTTTCGATCGTTCGGGGCCAAGCCGCGACGAGGATCCCGGTTACATCGGCACAAAACGGGAACCCGGGATTCGGCAAGGCGGACCTGGATGGCTGCTCGACACGTTTCCGGTGAGGCGGGATACTTTACAGGTGGAATAGCTGACAGCTTCGTTCGAGGAGATTCGGGTGCAAACGAAACCACGGGATGTTGCCGATTTTCTGGCCGCGCGGGTGAAATCCGCCGCGCCTTCGCCGACGGTCGCGGTGTCCAACAAGGCGCGCGAGCTCAAGGCGCAAGGGATCGATGTCATCGATCTCGGCGGGGGCGATCCCGATTTCATTACGCCGGAGAACATTCGCCTGGCGGCGACCGAGGCGATGAATGCCGGCGATACGCATTACGTTGCGAGCAACGGCACCCCGGCGCTCAAGAAGGCCCTCGCGAAGAAACTGCTGGATGACAACCAGCTCGAATACGATCCCAGCGAAATCCTTGTCACGCCGGGTGGCAAGCAGGCGCTCTTCGCGGCGATGCTGGCAACGGTCGAGGAAGGCGTCGACGTGATGCTGCTCGAACCGGCTTGGGTTTCCTATCGGTCGATGGTGGAAATCGCTGGTGGCCGGGCGGTCCCGGTTTCGCTCGATCCGGATGACAACTTCCGGGTGACCCGCGAGGTGCTGGAATCCGCCGTGACGCCCGGAACCCGCGGGATCATGGTCAATTCGCCATCGAACCCGACCGGCCGCGTGCTGACGCTCGATGAGATCCAGGCGATTTGCGGTTTCGCGATCGAACATGACGTCCTGGTTTACACCGACGAGATGTACGAGAAGATCATCTATGGTGGCCGCAAGCACTACAGCATCGCCGCGTTCCCTGGGATGTGGGATCGCACCCTGACATTCAATGGGCTTTCCAAGGCCTACGCGATGACTGGCTGGCGGCTCGGGTATGTGGCTGGGCCCAGGGCGTTCATCGATGAGATCGCAAAGGTTCAGAGTCATTCGGTGACTCATGCGACATCGTTCGTGCAGGCCGCGGCGGTGCAGGCGCTGTCCGGTCCGCAAGCGTTCATCGGCGAAATGGTTGCTGCCTGGGATCGCCGGCGCCATATGGTCACGAATGGGTTGAGCAAGGTGAAGGGGATCGAGTGCCCGTTGCCCGAGGGCGCGTTCTATGTCTTTCCAGATGCGCGCGAAACCGGAATGAGCTCGGTGGATCTTGGCGCCAAGCTCCTGCAGGAAGCGCGGGTTGCGGTGACGCCGGGGATCGCCTTCGGTCAGGCGGGCGAGGGACATTTCCGTATCTCGTTTGCGACCGCCGACGATTTGCTGGAGGATGCCGTACAGCGCATCGGAGACGCCCTCGGATGGCGCTGACTCGTTTGACGATGTGAAAGGATAGAGAACGGTGAGTGTTTCTGAGCGACTTCAGGAGCTTGGCATTGTCTTGCCGGAAGCGGTGCGGCCGATTGCAACGTATGTTCGATATGTCCAGACGGGCAATCTGCTGTTCATTTCCGGCACTGGGCCGGGTCCGGAGATTCGAGCGGGCAAGCTCGGTGCGGACATGACGCTGGAAGAAGGATATGCCGCGGCTCGGTCGGTGGGTCTCAGTATGCTGGCGACGGCCCAGGATGCGCTCGGAGATCTCGATCGTATCAAGCGGCTCGTGAAATTATTGGGTATGGTGAATTCGACACCCGATTTCGTCGATCAGCCGAAAGTGATCAACGGGTGTTCTGATCTCTTCGTCGAGGTCTTTGGCGAGGCAGGGTACGGTTCGCGCTCCGCGGTGGGATTCGTTTCACTTCCAGCCGGTATTCCGGTCGAAATCGAGTGCACCTTCGAAGTCGAATAATCGCCCGCAATCGATCTCCGTACGAATCGACTTTTTGAGGTGGGAATAATGTCGTCCAAACCTGTGCCGGTGACCCGGGAAGGACTCGAGCGGCTGAAAGCCGAGCTCGAAGAATTGAAGAATGTTCGACGGCCGGAAATCGCCGCGATCGTCGCCGAGGCGCGTTCGCATGGCGATCTTCGGGAGAACTCCGCCTATGATGCCGCGCGCCACGATCAAATGATGAACGAGCGGCGAATCGCCGATCTGGACGCGCTCTTCCGAAATGCGGTTATCGTGGACGACCATCCTGTGGCAAACGGCATCGTCACCGTTGGGTCGACCGTCACGATCGATTTCGATGGTGAAGAAGAACGCTACACGATTGTGGGCGCCATCGAAGCGAAACCGACCGAAGGCAAGATCTCCAACGAATCCCCGATGGGCGCTGCCTTGCTCGGCAAGCGCGCCAACCAGACCGCGCGCTGGGAGACATCGGTCGGGATTCAATCTGCGACGATCTTGAAGGTCGAGTAGTTCCAACGAGCCAGAGAGCATAAACGAACGGGGCGCGGATCAGATCACCGCGCCCCGTTGTCTTTCTCCATGTCTGGCCCGGACTCTGGTCAGACGGCGGCTTTCAATGCGCCGGCTTTGTCCGTGCGCTCCCAAGGAAGGTCGAGATCGTTGCGTCCAAAATGACCGTAAGCGGCAGTCTGCCGGTAGATCGGACGGCGGAGATCGAGGGTGTCGATGATCGCCCCTGGTCGCAGATCGAAATGCTCCCGGACGAGCCTGGTCAGCTCATCGTCGGAAACCACTCCGGTGCCGTGCGTTTCGACCATGATCGAAACCGGGCTGGCAACGCCGATCGCATAGGAAATCTGCAGCTCGAATCGCTCGGCGAGTCCGGCGGCGACGAAGTTCTTGGCGACATAGCGAGCAGCGTAGGCGCCCGAGCGATCGACTTTGGTGGCATCCTTGCCCGAGAATGCGCCGCCGCCATGACGAGCCATGCCGCCATAGGTGTCGACGATGATCTTGCGCCCGGTCAATCCCGCATCGGCGATCGGACCACCGAGGGTGAATCGGCCACTCGGATTGACGTAGTACTTCGTCTTCTTGTCCAGGAGCTCGCCCGGCACCGACTTCGCGATGACCATGTCGAGCACGCCCTCCTGAATTTCCTCATTGTGGACGTAAGGCTGGTGCTGAGTCGACACCACAACGGTATCGATGCGAATCGGCTTGCCGTTCTCGTATTCGATCGTCACCTGGCTCTTGCCATCTGGCAGCAGCCAGGGAAGCTCCTGGGATTTCCGCGCGACCGAGAGTTGGCGAGCGACCCGGTGGGAGAGGGCAATCGGCAATGGCATCAATTCCGGCGTTTCGTTGCATGCATACCCGATCATCATGCCCTGGTCGCCAGCGCCGATCTGATCGTATTTGTCGCTTCCGTCGGTTCGATCGCGAACTTCCAGCGCCGAACCGACACCGCCGGCGATCTCCGGACTTTGCGCCTTGAGCGAGACCATCACCCCACAGGTCGCGAAATCGAACCCATGCGATGAATCGGTATAACCGATGTCCTTGATGACATTGCGAACCAGTTCCGGGATTTCGACATACGTGTCGGTTGTGATCTCGCCGAACACCATCACGAGCCCGGTGGTCGCGGCCGCTTCGCAGGCCACTCGGCCATAGGGATCGTCGGTCAGGACGGCATCGAGCACCGCGTCCGAGATCTGATCGCAGAGTTTGTCTGGATGCCCCTCGGTTACCGATTCCGATGTGAAAAAGGCCGATTCCGAACCGTTCCTGGAACCACGTGCCATATCGTCTGCCACCTCAGTGATTGCTATCGAACGAATACGTCCTAGTGAAGTTCCCAGGAATTCAGATAGGTCTCCTGCTCTTCGGTGAGCGTATCGATCTCGATTCCCATGGCGGCCAGCTTGAGCCGCGCGATCTCATGGTCGATCTCGACCGGAATCGGGTAGACCTTGTTCTCGAGATTCTTGCCCTCGCGAACCAGATAGGCAGCCGCGAGCGCCTGATTGGCGAAGCTCATATCCATGACGCTGGCCGGATGACCTTCGGCCGCGGCCAGGTTGATCAGGCGGCCCTCGCCGAGAACGATGAGCTTTTGATCGGGCGCAATCGCATATTCCTGCACGAATGGCCGGAGAGTGCGCACACCTTCGCCGGCCATATCGCCGAGCGCTTTCAGGTTGACCTCCGCATTGAAGTGGCCGGAGTTTGCCATAATGGCGCCATCCTTCATCTGAGCGAAATCGTCCCGGTCGATCACATTGATGTTCCCAGTTGCCGTGACGAAGAGATCGCCGCGCGCGGCGGCCCGTGCCATGGTCGTGACCTCGAATCCATCCATGGCCGCTTCGAGCGCGCGCACGGAATCGATTTCGGTCACGATCACCCGGGCGCCCATCCCGCGCATGCGCATGGCAATACCCTTGCCACACCAGCCATAGCCGGCCACGACCACGGTCTTGCCCGAAAGCAGGATATTGGTGGCCCTGAGAATGCCATCGACGGTGCTCTGGCCGGTGCCATACCGATTGTCGAAGAAGTGTTTGGTATCGGCGTTGTTGACGGCCATGATCGGGAATGCGAGCACCCCGTCATTTTCCATCGCCTGATCGCGAATGATGCCCGTCGTCGTCTCCTCGGTGCCACCGATAACGTCTGGCAGCAGCTCCTTGCGTACGGTATGCAGGGAGGTCACTACATCGGCGCCATCGTCGATGACCAGATTCGGTTTGTGATCGAGCGCGGTCTGGATGTGGCGGTTGTAGGTTTCGGCATCCTCGCCCTTGATGGCGAAAACCGGGATACCGGCATCGACCAGCGCGGCGGCCACATCGTCCTGCGTGGAAAGCGGGTTGCTGGCGCAGAGGACGGAATCGGCGCCGCCAGCCTGAAATGCGAGCGCGAGGTTGGCGGTCTCCGTCGTGATGTGGGCGCAGCAGAGCAGGCGCAATCCATCGAACGGTCGTTCCCGGGCGAACTGTTCGCGGATCTGCCGGAGGACCGGCATCTCGCGAGCGGCCCATTCGATGCGGCGGCGTCCATCCGGAGCGAGTGACGGATCTTTGATGTCGAAGTTGATCGATTTGGTCGACACGAATAACTCCTATAGTCGATTAGACCTGTGAATGAGTGCTTCCGGAGAGAAGCGCTGGCGAAATCGAACCTGCAAAATTCGGAAATGCTGTATCGAAGCGAGCAACGAACGCGTCCTGGGTGTAGTGGTGCTCCTGCGTGCCGGTCTGTTCGACGGCATAGACCGCGGCCAGGTTCGCGATTCGCCCGGTGAGCTCGAGCGGGAGATCGAGAAGCAGCCCGCGCAGCAGCCCGCCGCGAAAGGCATCGCCGGCGCCAGTGGGATCGATCACCTGCCGCGCTGGAGCGGCCGGCACATGGAGCGATTCACCGTTCGCGATAAAATCGGAACCCTTTTCACCGTAGGTGACGACGACCAGTTCTTTTCGCGCGGCGATATCGGCCACTGTCAGCCCGGTCTTCCGTTCGATCATGGCAAACTCGTAGTCATTGCCCACCACGCACCAGGCCGCATCGATTCCCTCACGCAGGTCGTCTGCCGAGAAGATGATGATTTGAAATGCCGGGTCGAAGATGAGTTTACAAGACGATGCGCCAAGTTGCCGGACATGCAATCGCATTACATCCGGATCGGTCGGGCCGACCAATCCGAACCGACAGGTATTGCCGAGCCCGGTCAAATCGATCGATGCGGCTTCGCTCCCAGGACCGGGGTAGAACGAGGCGATCTGGTTGCTTTTCAGATCGGCCATCATGAAGGCCGAGGCGGTCAACATGGAATCGTTCTGAATGACGTTGGCCATGTCGATGCCGAGGTCATCGAAGGCGGCGCGATAGGGTCCGAAATCGTGCCCGACGGCACCGACCAGATAGCTCGATTCGCCTAGGAGCGCCAGTGTATAGCAGATGTTTCCCGCCACCCCGCCACGTTGCTTGCGCAGGGAATCGACCAGGAAGCTGACCGAGATGACATGGGCTTTTTCGGGAATGATGTGATCGGCGAAGGAACCGCCGAAGCCCATGATGTAGTCATAGGCAATCGACGCGCTAACAACCGCGTTCCGTTCAACCGCCAAAATCAACTCCCTGCTCGTTCGGGTTTGGGACGCACCAAAAAACCGCCTCCGGGGCGAGCGTGCGGGCGGCCACTGCGAGAATAGCACGCACGTGGTCGAACGCACGGTTTTTCAGCCGATTCCAGCATCGGGCAGGTGCGTCCATCTTCAACGCGGAACCCGGCGTAGCCGGACCTCGACCGGTACTCCCCCGGCCTCTACGGTGCTCACGTGGGCGCCGGCCTCGGATCCGGCCCCATCGAGCTCGAGACGAACTGCCAGTGTTTCGTTACGGATGAAGTCGGAGAAATTCTCGAGGGCTCTGGCCACGTCTCCGGCGGCATTGTGGACGATCGCGATCCGATCGTCGATCTGGAAATCGGCGAGCTTACGCGCGTCCTGCACCCCGCGCACGAAGTCGCGCGCGATCCCTTCTTGGAGAAGTGCCTCCGTGATCTCGGTATCGAGGACGACCGTGCCGATCTCTCCCTGGGCCGCGGCGTATCCGGGCCGCTTGACGAGATCGACCAGGATCTCGGTCGGGTCCAGCGTCACGGCCGAACCATCCTTCGACGTCAGCTCGAGCGCTTTTCCGGAAGCAACCGCCGCGGCGACCGATGCCGGATCCTGGGCGGCGAGCAGTCCCCGGACTTCTGCGAGCTGGCGTCCCAATCGCGGACCGAGCAGACTGAGATTCGGGCGAATCCCATAGGACACGACGTCGCCCAACTCCTCCAGCGGCGCAATCGACTTGATATTGAGTTCGTCCAGAATCAAATCCTGCAACGATTCGGCGGCCGCGTAGGCGCCGGCGTCCCGGGTATAGACCAAAATACCTGCCAGAGGCTGGCGCACTTTGAGATTCGACTCCGAACGAGCCGAACGTCCCAAGGCGACGATTTCCATCGCAATGGCCATGTTCCGGGAAAGCTGCGCATCGATCTGGCTCTGGTCGCTCTCCGGAAAATCGGTCAGATGGACAGACGCAGGGGCGGCTGCATCGACACCGGCCACCAGATTGCGATACATCTCCTCGGCCAGGAACGGGATGAAGGGAGCGAGCAGACGGCAAGTCGTCACCAGCACGTCATAGAGCGTGCGGTACGCCGCAGCCTTGTCGCGATCGGCTTCGGATTTCCAGAAACGGCGGCGATTGCGGCGGATATACCAATTCGAAAGTTCTTCGACGACGAATTTTTCGAGGGCCTGAGCGGCAACCTCCGGACGATAGGCGAGCAGGTTGTCGCGGACCAGATCGATGAGCTGATTCTGGCGGGAAACGATCCAGCGATCGAGCAAGGTGCGTTCGTCGAGCGGCACATGGCTCGCGGGATCGGTTGGGTCGAAACCGTCGAGCCGCGCATAGGTGACGAAAAAGGAATAGGAGTTCCAGAGTGGCAGAATGAATCGGCGGCGAATCTCATCCAGTGCCTTGTACCCGAAATTCAGATTGTGGCTCGGGTTCACCGAGGTGTATTGCCAGCGCATCACATCGACGCCCGCGATCTCCGCGGCATCGTCGAACCAGATCGCGTTGCCTTTGCTCTTGTGCATCTCCTCGCCCTTTTCGTCCCGCATGAGCGCGTACGAAAAGACATTCAGGAACGCGGGACGATCGGTCAGCGCGGTACTCTGGGCGATCATCGAATAGAACCAGTTGCGGAATTGCCCGGGAAAGCTCTCGGAGATCAGATCGGCCGGATACCACTTTTCCCAATGGGCGCGATCGTGCCGGTAGTCGAGGGTGGAAAACGCGACGATGCCCGCATCGAGCCATGGATTGCCGACATCCTTGATCCGGGAGACCTGCCCGCCGCAGGAGGAACAGGCAATCTTGACCGCATCCACCCACGGGCGGTGCGGCGAATGGCCCTCGAACGCATCCCACCCTTCGACCGCCCGTTCTTTCAGTTCGTGTTCGGAACCGATCACCTCGAATGTACCGCAGGACTCACATTCATAGATCGGCAGCGCAAGACCCCAATAGCGCTTCTTGGAGATCATCCAGTCGTCCATATGCGCCAGCCAATCGAGCTCGCGCTCGCGACCGAAACCGGGCACCCAGTTGATTTCCTTGGTCACGCGCATCATCGGTTCGCGCAACTGATCCATCGAAATGAACCATTCGTCGACCAGCCGGAAGGCAAGGTCGGTACCGCAACGCCAGCAGACGGGGTAGCGATGGGTATATTGCTGACTTCGATAGAGGAAACCGCGTTTTTCCAGATCGCGCATGATCGGCGTTGCGACATCGTGCACATACTGGCCGGTCAGCCAGTCGAAGCCGTCGAGATAGACCCCCGATTCGTTCAAGGGAGCGATCACATCGAGATCGTGCACCTTGGAGAGCTGGAAGTCTTCCTTACCGGCGCCCGGAGCGATATGGACGATTCCGGTGCCTTCGACCGCGCTCACCTCGTCCCACGGAATGACGATGTGCCGGACGCCCTCGTTTGCCGGAAAGGCGTCGTACGGCGCCCGGAAGGTGAGGCCCACGAGATCGGCGCCCTTCAGCTCATCGAGGATGTCGTGATCGCCTTTGATTGCATTGGAAACGGCGTCCTTGCCGACATAGAAGATTCGATCTCCCTGGCGCAGGCGGACATAGGTGAGTTCCGGGTTGACCGCAGCGGCCACGTTGGCGGCGAGCGTCCAGGGCGTGGTGGTCCAGACCATCAGCTCCTCGCCCGGGCGCTCGACGATGGGATACCCGACGAACAGCGAGAGGTGGGTGCGATCCTGATATCCCTCGGTGACGATCTCGTGTTCGGAGATGCCGGTGCCGCAGCGGGGACACCAGGGCATGCTGTCGTGTCCCTTGTAGATCCAGCCGCGTTCGAAACACTGTTTCAGGAAATACCAAATCGTGTAGTTGTTCTCGTCCGACATCGTGTAATACGAGTCGTCCCAATTCATCCAATATCCGAGTCGAATCGATTGTTCGGTGATGCGGCCGGCATATTTCCAGACGCGTTCCTTGCAGCGATCGACGAACTCGGCAATGCCATAGGTTTCGATATCGCGTTTGCTCTTGAGCCCGAGCTCCTTCTCTACTTCGACTTCGACCCAGAGTCCCTGGCAGTCGAATCCGTTTTGGTATCGCTGCTCCTTGCCCAGCATCGTCTGGAACCGTTGGAAGAGGTCCTTGTAGGTGCGGCCCCAACCGTGGTGGACGCCCATTGGATTGTTGGCGGTGATCGGTCCGTCGATGAAGCTGAACCGCTCGGACGCTCCCTCGTTCCGTTTCAGATACGCGTGCATGATGCCTTCCTGGGTCCACCAGGCAAGCGTTTCCCGCTCCATGGCTGGGAAGTCTGGTTTGGCGGGAACGTCCTGAAACCGGTTCATGGCGTATGAATCCTCATAGGGTCGAGCTCGAAACAAAAAAGCCGTCCTCGTAGTCGAAAGGACGGCTGAAACCGCGGTACCACCTCGATTGGCGACATCGATGTCGCCCGCTTGGGTTGCCGGGATAACGGCCGGCGGCCGGATCGGCTCAGGGCTGATGCATGCGCGGGCGATCGTTGCGTCCGGCTTTCACCGTTCCGGACTCGCTTTGACGATCGGCGTCGCGGGCGTGTTCCCGTCGCTGCCTCTTCCTTTATCGACCCGTCAGCCTACCATGCGGAAAGAGACGGGTCAAAGTCGCGGAACCCCCGTCGCCGAAAGGGTATCGATGAGCCGGTCGGGACGGTGGGTGATGATGCCATCGACGCCGCGATCGAGCAGCACCCGAAACTCGTCGTCGCGTTCGGGGGTCCAGGCATAGATACGGAATCCAGCCCGGTGCATGAGCTGAACGAGGGGAGGCACGCACAGCTCGAACTTCAACATCAGCTCGGTCGCCCGGCACCACTTGCCGAGAACGAGCAGCGGAACGATCTGCAGAATGGCTTCCACCCATCCCGCGAAGATTCGCAGCCGTCGATTCGGTACGCGAGTGAGCCAATGGCCGCGGCTGAGACCGACTCGCATATCGGGCACCGCTTTGGCGATCGCCCGCAGCGTTCGGGCGTGGGTGCTGGAAACCGACACATCGTCCTCGGCATCCCGAAGCGCCCGGATGGCCAGGATCAGCTCCGCTTCGAGGCCGCGTGCTTTCAGATCGAGCAGCAGTGGAGTCGTGCCCCCCGTCATTTCGAGCAGATCCTCGAGCGCGAGAACGAGCGGATCGATTGCACGGAGCTGATCGAGGGTGAGGGTCCGCACATTCCGGCGACTTCCATCGAACAGCACGACTTGATCGTGCACCAAAAAAAGAATGCGGTCGAAATCGCCGGAGACATCGCATTCGATTCGGTCGACGCCCAACTCCAGCGCTTTGCGGAACGATTCGTCCGTGTTCGGTGGAAAGAAACCATCGGCCCCGGCATGACCGATGATTTCGCAGGGCCGATTCCGGGTCATTTCGCGAACGCGCGGGCACGAACGCGCTTGTAGATGGATGTCAGCGCGACCAGATAGCTGGTGCCGAGCAAATAGGAGACCGTCACGTCGCTGGTGAAATGATGCCCGAGATAGACGCGGCTTGCGCCGACCAGCCCGATCATACCCGCCAGCAACCCGACGATCGCCTTGCGCAGGAGCGCGATTCGAATGTGGATGTGCGCCAGATAGGCCAGGAACCCATAGACTCCGGTATAGATGATGACGTGCCCGCTGGGGAAGCTGCTTCCGCCGAGACGCGCTTTCGCAACAACGATCTCGGGATGATTGGGACGGGGACGTTTCATCGTTCGCTTGACGCCCCCCGAGATCGCTCCGGTTCCCCAGCCCATCAACTGAAAGATCGCTTCCAGCGGACGGCCGGCGCTGAGCATCGATGCCGGGATCAGCAACGGCAGAATCTTGCTCTGGGGTGGAAAACCTGCCCAGGAAACCGCCCGCATGAGCGGGTCGAATCCAGGCGTGTCGATTCGCTGGATCCGCCGGGTCCAGCGTTCGTCCAACGCCTGGGTTCTCCCGGATCTCACCCCGAGCGCGATGAGCGCTGACGTCACAACGGCGGCAGCGATGTAGGCGAATTTCAGTCGTCTTCGAACCATGTTCCCTCTCAGTGCCATACGCGGATCGGCGCTCGAACGCTGCCGGCTGCGCCCGGCTTCCGTAGCGCCGTGGTTCTCCACTGCGACGCCGTTACATCGGCAATTCTAGCGAGACCCGGTCCAGGCACAGTAGAGTACGCCCATGAGCTATCTGCCTGCCCCACCGGAATCCCTGAAATTGGCGGATGCACCCGAAGAGCGTGTTCCGTTCTACCGCCGTCACATCGCGTCCGTCGTGGCCGCGGCCGTCGTGCTTGCGTTCCTGGCGGCGCCCTGGTCGTTCGAGCACAAGGCGCATGCGGCTATGCACGGTCTCTGCGCCCAGACGCCAAGCCATTCGTTCTATTTCCACGGCAAGGCGTTGCCGTTCGATGGTCGCATGACCGGTATCTATGCTGGATTGCTGGCAACCGTCGCGATCCTGGGGCTGCTGGGGCGGCACCGCGTGGCAGGGCTGCCATCGGTCGGCGCGGGCATCGTGTTGCTGGGATTCTTCGCATCGATGGCGGTCGACGGATTCAACTCATTGTTGACCGATCTGGGCAAATGGCATCCATATGCCCCGTCCAATGAATACCGCCTGATCACCGGGTGGATGGCAGGAATCGGGATTGGAACGATTCTCGTAATGTTGGTTGGCATGACCTTCTGGCGCCGTCCTCGAACCAAGGAATCGGTCATGCCCGTGTGGTGGATGCCGTTCGCATTATTGCTGCCGCTCGTGCCGTTGCGACTTCTCATGAGCACCGGTTCCGATGTCGTGTACTACCCACTGTCACTGCTGTTGATGGTGTCCGCGGTCGTGGCCTTCACCGGACTGGTCCTCGTCGTGCTCCTGATGCTTCGGAACCGTGAAAACCAGCTCGACCGGTTCGCTCAAGTCGAGGGAATGGCGGCGCTGAGCATGATCGTGGCGATCCTCATCATCCTTGCGATCGGCGGCGGCCGGTTCTGGCTGGAAGCGATTACCAACGCGCCGGCGCTGATGTAAGTCGTCCGATACCCCTATGCTAGAATCCGGTGCGGCACCCGGTCGCGGAATTCTGTGATCGTGTATTCGTGCGGAATTTTCGGATCGGATGAGACACCCCCCTCCATGCGCATCTATCGAAATGTCGGGTATATCGAGTCGGAAAAGCGGCGTTCCAAGCTCATGGCAGGGGGTGGGTTTGCGCTTCTGATCGCGACCTTCCCGATCGCGTTCTTCATGAGCTCGCGTAACAATAACTTCATTCTCATTACCTACATCTTCCTGGTCATCGGCTTCGTTCTGTTCAACCGTGGTATGCAGATGATCGGTCGCTGGGGAAACAATGCCCGGCACATTCGCGAGGATTTCGCGCTCGATCATCACCTGAAGGGGCTTTCCGACAAATACACCTTGATCCACTACGGGCGTCCGCTCGACAAAGTGGTCGACCATACCCTCGTGCATCCCGGAGGCGTGCTGGTCATTACGACCAAGGACTTCCCGGGGCAGGTGACGGTCAACAACGATGTCTGGCGCAAGGGCGGCTCGATGCTCGGTCGCATGTTCGCCTTCAGTGGCCCACAGGTCGGCAATCCTACCCGGGAGACAGGGCAATCGCTCGATCGCGTCGAGGCGGCCTTGAAATCAGCCGATCTGGAATCGGACATCGAAGCGGTGATCGTCTTCACATCCGATACGGCTGAAATCGAGGTGAATGGATCCAGCGATCCGGTGTTGCCGGTCGATGAGCTCGAATACTACGTGCGCGATCTGGAACCCGAGGCCGAATTCAGCAATGAGGAACGGGAAGCCGTCGTGGCGTTGCTGAGCAAGGGAGAACGCGTCGAAGAGCCAGTCAAGACGACCACGCGCCGGCCCGTAAAAGTCAAGAAGCGGGCCGCATCATGACTTCGAGCGGGTGGCGATTCTGCGGGAATCGCCAGTCCGTCGATCGTCTTCATACCGCGGTAATTCGCCGTTCCCCGCGCCACGCATTTCTCCTGACCGGTGTGCCCTCCCTGGGCAAGCGGACGCTGGCGACCCGGTTCGCGCAAGCGCTTCTCTGCGAGCATCCCACGGACGGAACTCCCTGCTTCCAATGCGGAAGTTGCCGGCGGGTGGTGCGGGGGAGCCACCCCGATATTTCGGTATTCTCACTGGAACAGCAGCATGCGCTTGCAGGGGAACGGGGCGGCAAAGCGACGACACTGACGATCGAGACGGCCCGCTCGATTTCCGCTCAAGCCCCACTCCGGCCGATGAATGGAAATTGGCGTTTCGTGATCGTCGATGATGCAGAGTTGCTCTTGCCCGATGCGCAGGAAGCATTGCTGAAGACGATCGAGGAACCGCCGCCCTTTCTGGTGTTGTTGCTCGTCGCATCCGATCTGGAAGCGATGCTGCCTACCATCCGCAGTCGCTGCGAATTATTCGAATTGAGCGCGGTTCCGCTGGCCGAGATCGAATCGTTTTTGTGCGAATCGGGAGTCGAGGCGGAAACGGCGGCGGCCGCGGCGGCCTTCTCCAATGGCGCTCCAGGATGGGCAATCCGGGCGGCCAGCGACATCCTGCTGATCGAAGCATCGGCGTCGGTGGTGGAACAAGCGGCTGCCTGGGTCGATTCGACCAACTTCGACCGGGTGGCGACGGCGTTCGCGATGAGCGATACGCTGGCGAAGCAACGAGGCGAAACCGTCGCGGTCATCGAGGCGGTTGCCGGTCTCTGGCGTGATGCCTTGCTGGTCAGAAGCGGCAACTCCGATAGAATTGTCTATCGAGCCCATGCAGAACTGACCAGCCGGTTTGCTGGCTCACATCAACTTTCCGATCTACTCACGGCGCTGAGCTCGGTTTGGGCATGTCTGGAAGATCTCCGGAACAATGTCCGCCCGAGGCTCGCGCTCGAATCGATGGTGCTTTCATGGCCGAACATGCCGGTCCGCCACTAGGTGGCGGCGTGGCGGAATCCCCGATTTCCTTTCCTCGATCTGTCGAGGAAGCTCGTATGCTCGCGAAACAGCGCTTCAAGGAACGTCTGACCAATGGCGAAAAGGTCGGCGATTGTTCCTGTCATGACGACTCCGCGGACCAGGTTGCGATTACCGGCGGCGACGGTCGCCGTGTGGTCGGCGCGCGATTCATCGACTCCGGGCAGGTCTATTTTTTCAGTCCGGGCAATGCGGAATTGGCAAATGGCGATTGGATCGTCGTCGAAACCAGCCGCGGTCAGGAAGCGGCCAGGGTCGTGATCGCGCCGCACCAGGTGGCGGCGAGTCAGCTCAAAGGCGATCTCAAGCCGATCGCGCGCAAGATGAGCCAGCGTGATATCGAACGTATGGAGTCGTTTCGCAAGGAATCCGCCAGCGCGATTCGCACCTTTGGCAATGAGATACGCGCGCGCAAATTGCCGATGAAGCCGATCAGCGCGGAATACAACTTCGATGGCACGCAGCTGGTGCTCAACTTCACCGCCGCGGATCGGGTGGATTTCCGCGAATTGGCGCGCGATCTCAACCAGAAGCTCCGTTGCCGGGTCGAGCTACGGCAGGTGTCGGCGCGGGACGAAGCTCGGTTGCTCGGGGGAGTCGGCCGCTGCGGCCGCACCCTCTGCTGCTCGACCTGGCTTCCGATGTTTCCCGAAATCACGATGGGGATGTCCAAGACCCAGGATCTCTCGCTGAATCCGAGCAAGGTTTCTGGGGTGTGCGGTCGTCTGCTCTGCTGCCTGTCGTATGAGAACGAACAATACCGGCAGATGAAAGCCGTCATGCCGAAGCTGGGACAAAAGACGGATACTCCCCGCGGTCCCGGAACCGTTGTCTCCTTGCAGTTGTTGAAGGGGCTGGTGACGGTCTTGCTCGACGCCGAGAATACGGAAGAGACCTTTCCATCGCGGGAGCTTGGGTTCGGGGAAGTGCCTTCCGCGCCGATCCAGGTCGTTCGCAAATCGAAGGAACGTGAATCCGTGGCCGTCGTTGCCGCTGCCGAATCGACGGCCGCGCCAGCGGACGCGTCCGAGCCTGCCACGGAGACACCTGGCGAAGAAGCCGAACCGGGGGCCCAGCCGAAGAGCGGAAAGAAGCGCCGGCGACGGAATCGCCGGCAAGGCCGTGGCGGCGAAAACATCGATCAAAGCGAGCGTGCCGAATGACCATCTATCTTGTCATCCACATGCCGATCGAAGCCAGGGAACACGAGGTGGCGCCTCCGACCGATCTGACCGGGCTGGCGACCGCGCATGGACCGGAAGGATCGAATCCCCGCTGGTTGCGCGCGTGGTCTCCCGATCTGTCCGATGACCGCATCTTTTCACTCTGGGAAGCGGAGAACGCCGGAGAGATCGTGCTCGTGCTCGAACGCTATGGATTCCTCGATCAGATGGACTACGAGGCGATACCGGTGCACGAATGGGGACCGGAGGATATCCTCGATGCGATCGCAGCGACGGGCGACGCCGATTGATCGGGCGAACAGGTTCCGGCCGGGTTTCGCCGTTTCTCCGGACGCCGGTTTCAGGACGGAGCACCCATGCTGCTCGATCTCGAAATCCGTGATTTTGCGATCATCGACGAACTCCGGATCCAGTTCGGCCACGGGCTCAATGCGCTTACCGGAGAGACCGGAGCCGGCAAGTCGATCATCATCGATGCGCTGGGCGCGGTGCTCGGAGAACGTATCTCGGCGGATATGGTCCGCTCGGGCGCCAAGACCGCCTATGTCGATGCTCGTTTCGGTCTCGATGGACTTGCGAGCTCGCCAGGGCTGGCTGCCCTGCTCGACGAGCATGGCATCGACGCGACCGGCGATGAGCTCATTCTCAGCCGGGAAATCCAGTCCGGCGGTCGCAGTACTGCCCGGATCAATGGTCGCACCGTCACCGCGGCGCTCCTGGGCGCGCTCGGTCAGCAGCTCGTCGATATCCACGGACAGAGCGATCATCTGTCGCTCCTGCGACCGGCCGCGCAATTGGCGATCCTCGATCGCTATGCGCATCTCGAAAACGAGCGTAGCAGCGTAGCGGCGCGGGTGCGGGAATGGCGCTCGGTGCGCGCCCGGCTCGATGCGGTCGATTCCGGGGCGCGCGAACGAGCGCAGCGGATCGATTTGCTCCGTTTCCAAACCGAAGAAATCGACGCGGCCGCCCTGCAGCCTGACGAGGAATCCGAGCTGGAAACCGAACGGAGCCGCCTCGCCAACGCCGAGCGTTTGGCGCTGCTGATCGGATCGACCGCCGCACTGATCGGCGGTGATGAGACGTCGGAATCATCGGCGGCCGATTCCCTGCGCGCCGCGACCCGGTCGCTGGGCGATGCCGCCGCGCTCGATTCTTCGCTCGATTCGATTTCTGAACGGCTGCTCGAAGCCGCGGTTCTGGTCGATGAAATCTCGTTGGAATTGCGCGACTATCTCGAAGAGATCGAGGCGAATCCCGAGCGGTTGGAACAGGTTCAGGAACGGTTGGATCTCATCAAGCAGTTGAAACGGAAATACGGCGGAACGATCCCCGAGATTCTCGCGTATGCCGGAGAAGCACAACGCGAGCTGGAAGAGCTCGGCGGCTGGGAGCATGACGAATCCGCGCTTCGGGAGCGAGTCGGAGAGCTCGAAGTCCAGGTGCTCCAGGTTACGAGCGCGTTGACGCGGGATCGTCTCGATGCCGCCGGGCGCCTGGCGGCCGATGCATCGCTGGCCGCCTCGGAATTGAATCTCGGTTCGATGATGTTCGATATTGCGGTCCGGTCGAAAACGGGAACGGCGGCGTTCGACGAAACCGGCGCCGACCAGGTGGAGTTCATGTTCGCGCCCAATGCGGGGGAAGTATCGAAGTCGCTGGCACGGGTCGCCTCCGGCGGAGAAACGGCCCGGATGATGCTGGCGCTCAAATCGGTTCTGGCGGATTCCGATCACACCCCCACCCTCGTCTTCGATGAGGTCGATGTCGGTATCGGGGGGCGGTCGGGACAGATGGTGGGCCAGAAGCTGCAAAAGCTGGCGGGCGGTCACCAAGTCATCGTCATCACGCACCTGCCGCAGATCGCCGCGGTGGCCGAACACCATTTCAAGATCAGGAAAGAGACTTCGACCGGTCGCACCATTTCGAGAGTCGTCTTGCTGGAAGATGCCGATCGCATCGATGAGCTGGCCGCCATGATCGATGGCGAGCCGCCCTCGGCCGCGTCTCGCAAAGCCGCGCTCGAAATGCTGGAACGGGCCGCGATCCCCGGCTGATATTCTCGGTTCGTTGCTGCCGTATACTCGACAGTTCGCGGGACCGAATCAGGACCGCTGTTGGATGCGCAACAGGAAGGATGACCGCCACATGGGCGTGAATATGAAAATGATCCAGCAGATGCAGAATCGCATGGCCAAGATTCAGCAGGAGCTGGAAGAAACGATCGTCGAGGGGTCGGCGGGCGGCGGGGTTGTCGTGGCGAAGGTTTCGGGCTCCAAAGAGTTCCAGGGTATCAAGATCGACCCGTCGGCGGTCGATCCGGATGATGTCGAAATGCTGGAGGATCTGATCACCGCCGCCATTCAGGACGCGATGACCAAGGCAACCGATCTCAGCGCGGACAAGCTGGGAGCGCTCACCGGCGGTATGAAGATTCCCGGATTGATGTAACCGCCAGGGTTGTCGAGCGATGACCGTGGATCGCAACGGTCCAGTCGAATTCCGCGCTGGCGATGTCCTGCGCCTGCGCAAGCCGCATCCCTGCGGGGGATTCGACTGGACCGTTCTCCGTATCGGTGGAGATATCGGCCTCAAGTGCCAGACGTGTGGGCGGCGGTTGATGCTCCCCCGGCGCGAGCTCGAACGGCGGATGAAATCGTTCGTCAGCCGGGGGCCTGAAATGATCGATGGCGTCCTCTCAGGCGCGCCAGGGACCGGCGAGTAGCGCTTCCAGAAGCGCCATGCGCACATAAACCCCGTTTCGCGCCTCGTCGAAATACCTCGCTCGCGGGTCGGCGTCGAATGCCGGGAAAATCTCATCGACCCGCGGCAATGGATGCATCACGATGGCCGATGCCGGCAATTCACTCATCGTTTCCGCATTCACGATATAGATGCCTTTGTTGCGCGCATACGCTTCTTCAGAGGCGAATCGTTCCTTCTGAATGCGCGTCTGATAGACCACATCGACATCGCGCACCGCGCTCCTGAGGTCCGATTCGTCTCGGAACGGAATGCCCGCGGTCGTCAGAGCCCGGCGGACATCGTCGCCCATGGCGACTTCGGGCGGTGAAACGAACACCAGCTCGATACCGGTCGACCTGGTCAACAGCATGGCCAAGGAACGCACCGCGCGCCCGTAGCGCAAATCGCCGACGAGCGCTATGCGCAAGTCGTCGGTCCGGCCGAGTGCGTGGCGGATCGTATAGAGATCGAGCAATGCCTGGGTGGGATGTTCGCCGGGGCCATCCCCGCCATTGATGATGGGAACACCAGCGACCGCGGCCGCGCGCGCGGCCGCACCCTGCTCATAGTGCCGGATGACGATTGCGTCCGCATACCCTTCGACGATGCGAATCGTGTCTTCGACCGATTCTCCCTTGATCGCGGAGGAAAATTCCCGCGCGTTCTCGGTCGAAACCACATTGCCGCCGAGCCGGAGCATGGCCGATTCGAAACTCAGTCGCGTGCGGGTCGAAGGTTCGTAGAAGATGGTGGCAAGGATGAATCCGGCGAGGCGCTGGTCGGGCTTCGGAACGGCGCGCATGGCATCGGCGCGATCGAACAGGAACTCCAGGTCGTCCCGCGAAAACTGACTGACTTCGACGATATTGCGTGGCATGCGTTCCCCCTGACCATCCGTTTTGCCCGGGACAGTATAGTGAGCGTGCGCCGGCATTTGGCCGGACTTGCGCGAAACACGAGGAGAAACGATGGCGGTCGAATTTCTGACCGAGCGGGTTGGGTATATTCCAGGCGCCGTCAACGCCGGGGTGGTTCGCGCGGGGAATGATCGATATATCCTCATCGATGCTGGATTGAACGACACCAGTGGCAAGAAAGCGGTCAAAGCCATCCAGGAACTGGGAGGCTCGATTGCCGCGATCGTCACAACACACGCGCATGCCGACCATTTCGGCGCCAATGCCACGGTCGTCAAACGCACCGGTGCGCGGGTGTACGCTCCCGCGATCGACGAAGCCGTGCTTCGCTATCCTGTTTTGCAGCCATCGTTACTCTATGCCGGCGCCGATCCGCCCGCGATGTTGCGCGGCCGCTTCCTGTTGGCCGACGCGAGCCCGGTCGACGTGGTCTTCGATAGCGACTCGCTGGACATCGAAGACGTGACATTTCGGGTCATTCGGTTGGCGGGACATTCGCCCAATCAGAAGGGGCTGTCGATCGACGGGGTGTTTTTCAGCGCGGATGTCTCGCTGCCGGAGAGTGTGCTGGAAAAATACCGGATCCCATATCTCTATGCCGTCGGCGACCATTTGAACGCGATCGAAACGGCGAAGAGCATCGAAGCCACGTGGGTGGTGCCTGGCCATGGACCGGTCGGCCCGGATAGCCAGGACGTTCTCGATCTCAATCGGGAGCTGGTGCTCCAGGTGGCCGATCGCGTGCTGGAGTTCGCGGCCGCGCCTTCGTCGGCGAACGATCTGATGGCACGGGTGCTCCAGAGTTACGATGCGCCAGTGAACGACCATGCGGCCTATTTCCTGTTGCATCCCACGATCTTTGCGTTCCTGAGCTATCTCCACACCCAGGGCGCCCTGGACAGCGCCGTCGAGGGGTATCAGACGCTCTGGTGGCGAAAATAGCCGGAATGAGTGGCCTGCTCGCATCGGTAGCGCCACTTCTTGAAAGCAACGCCCGTTTGGCTCGTTCGCCGGTCAGTTCGCAGGGATCGTTCTCGATACTGGGCCGCGAGGGTCGGACCCCGGAAAGTCGCTAAGAGTGTCCGGCAATAGGTGGG